>NZ_MEGQ01000018.1:0-43832 GCF_001725585.1 Thiomonas sp. SCN 64-16
GCCGTGGGTGATGACGGTGCGGCTGATGGTGTTGGTGATGGCGCTGTCGATCACCTGCACCGTGGTGTATTTACGGTACTTGCGGAAGTTTTCGCGCACCCGGTCGAAGATCACCACCGACTCGTTCACCGAATACCCCAGCACCGCCAGCACCGCCGCCAGCACCGGCAGGGAGAATTCCCACTGGAACAACGCAAAGAAGCCGAGCACGATGATCACGTCGTGCAGGTTGGCGAGGATGGCCGCCACCGAAAATTTCCACTCGAAGCGCACCGCCAGATAGGCGACGATGCCGAAGATCACCAGCGCCAGCGCCTTGAGACCATCGGTAGCCAGCTCAGAGCCCACTTGCGGGCCGACGAATTCGGTGCGGCGCTGCTGCGCCTGCGGATCGGCGGCCAGCAGCCCGGCCATGACCTTGGTGCTCTGCTCCGAGCTGGTCTCGCCCTTGTGCAGCGGCAGGCGGATGACCACATCATTGGCGTTGCCGTAGGCCTGCACTTGCGCATCGGCGTAACCGAGTTTGCTTAGGGTGGCGCGGATGCCGTCGATGTTCGCCCCCTGGCTGTAACCGACTTCCATCACCGTGCCGCCGGTAAATTCGATCGACAGATTGAGCCCGCGGGTGAAGAGGAAGAACACCGCGGCGACAAACAGCACCGCGGAGACGACGTTGAACGTCAGCGCATTGCGCATGAACGGGATGTCGCGCTTGATACGGAAAAATTCCATGATGTGCCTTGAATCGGAAGTCTTTGGGCCGTCGGCGGATCAATGCACCTTGCGGCGCGGCTTGGTGGTGCGCGGCGTGGGTGCGTCCAGCGGCTTTCCAGCTTTCACCGCGTCACTCGCGGCGCCGGACGACAGCGCCCCCGCCGTGGCCTCAGCCGCTTGCGGCTTCCAGATCTGGCCGATGGAGATGCTGTGCAGGCGGCGCTTGCGGCCATACCAGAGGTTGATGATGCCGCGCGAGAAAAACACCGCCGAGAACATCGAGGTGAGAATGCCCAGCACATGCACCACGGCGAATCCCCGGATGGCGCCCGAGCCGAAGATCAGCAGCGCGACCCCGGCAATCAGCGTGGTGACGTTGGAGTCGAAGATGGTGGCCCAGGCGCGTTCGTAGCCGTGGAAAATCGCGTTTTGCGGACTGGCGCCATTGCGCAGTTCCTCGCGGATGCGCTCGTTGATCAGCACGTTCGAGTCGATGGCCATACCCAGCGCCAGCGCCATGGCCGCGATGCCGGGCAGAGTGAGTGTGGCCTGCAACATGGATAGCACCGCCACCAGCAGCAGCAGGTTGACCGCCAGACCGATGGACGACACCACGCCGAAGAACATGTAGTAGATCGACATGAAAATGACGATGGCAACAAAGCCCCAGGTCACCGAGTGGAAGCCCTGGCTGATGTTCTGCTGCCCCAGGCTGGGGCCGACGGTGCGCTCTTCGATGATGTTCATCGGCGCAGCCAGCGCACCGGCGCGCAGCAGCAGCGCGGTGTCGTTGGCTTCCTGCACGGTCATGTGGCCGGAGATCTGCACCCGGCCGCCGGCGATTTCGCTGCGGATCACCGGGGCGGTGATGATTTCGCCGCGGCCGCGGTCGAACAGAATCATGGCGGTGCGCTTGCCCACGTTCTCCCGCGTGACTTGCTGGAAGATGCGGGAGCCCTTGGAGTCGAGGGTGAGGAACACCGCGGGCTCGTTGGTCTGCTGGTCGAAGCCGGGCTGGGCGTCGGTGAGGTTGTCGCCGGTCAGCAGCACGTCGCGCTTGACCACCAGTTTGCCGCCATCGCGGTCCGGAAAGATCTGGTCGCCGGCGGGCAGCGGGCCCTGCCCGGCCAGCGCGGCCTGAGCTGCGGCGCTGTCGTCCACCATGCGCACTTCGAGTGAGGCGGTGCGGCCGAGAATGTCCTTGGCCCGGGCCACGTCCTGAATGCCCGGCAATTCGACCACCACGCGGTCGCGACCCTGTTGCTGGATGATGGGCTCGGCCACGCCGAGTTCGTTGATGCGGTTGTGCAGGGTCTGGATGTTCTGCTTGATGGCGTAGTCTTCTTCCTGCGACACGGCGGCAGGCGTCAGACTGGCGCTGAGGCTGTAGGGGCCTGCGGGCGCTTGCGGAGCCAGCTGCAAATCGGGATGCTGGCGGGTGATGAGTTCCTTGGCCGTGTTCAGTGCGCTGGCATCGACAAAAACGCCCTGAAGGGTGTCGCCCACGCGTTCGAGCTTGGTGTAGCGCGCGTCTTTGTCGCGCAAATCGCGGCGCAGCTCGCCGGAAATCGAGTCGAGCTTTTTGTGCACGGCCGCCTGCATGTCCACCTGCAGCAGGAAGTGCACGCCCCCGCGCAGGTCGAGACCGAGGTACATGGGATTGGCGTTGAGCGCCGTCAACCACGCGGGCGAACGCGACAGCAGATTGACCGCGACCACATACCGCGGATCGTCCGCATTGGGGTTGAGCGCCTTGGCCAGCACATCGCGCGCCTTGAGCTGCACGCTGGTGTTGCTGAAGCGGTAGTTGACCGTGGCGCCGTTGAAGTCGGCCGAATCGGGCTTGAGGTTAGCCGCGTCCAGAATCTGCTCGCCTTTGAGCAGCAGGGCGTTGTCGACCTTGCCGCCGTTGGTGCTTGAAATCTGCACTGAGGGCGATTCGCCGTACAGATTGGGCAGCGCATACACCACGCCAACCACCAGGACGACGACCATGATGAGATATTTCCACCAGGGATAGCGATTCATGACAACAACCTCGTTTCACCCGCCGATGCGGCGCGGGTTCAAATAAAAATCCCGCACAAGTCGGGCCTGCACGGTTGGGCCCGCGACGGCGCGGGCCGACAGGGACGCATGGACGCGCTCAGATGCCGCTCTTGATCGTGCCCTTGGGCAGCACCATGGTCACCGCGCTGCGCTGCAGCAGTACCTCAGTGTTGGCGGCGATTTCCAGCGTGACATAGTTGTCGTTGATTTTGCTGATCTTGCCCACGACGCCGCCCGTGGTCACCACTTCGTCGCCCTTGGCCAGCGCGGCCAGCATGGCGCGCAGTTCCTTTTGCTTTTTCATCTGCGGACGCAGCATGACGAAGTACAGGATGACGAACATCACGATGATGGGCAGCAGGCTCATCAGGGTGGAACCTGCACTGGGTGCGGGGGCAGCAGCTTGCGCGTGGGCAACAGAAATAAGGTTCATGGGGAAGATGGAACGGTAGATTTCATCGGCATCCTGGCTCGTGGCCAGGGTCGGTCAGCCGCGTATTGTCGCAAAGCTGAGGCCGGGTGCCGCAAATTTCTTCAAAGACCTCATGAGAAAACGCCGGGCCGCCCCTTCCCGACCTCCCCCACGAGGTGGGGGAGGTCAGATCACTCCCTCCCCGCTTGTGGGGAGGGTTGGGGGTGGGGATTGCCCGGACCAGGGGGCTCTCGTTCGCCCCGCCCCCTGTCGCACAAAGACCATAAGATATCCGCTTTCATTTGAGGGCCCAGCACCATGAAACGTCTGCGCATTGGCATCGTTGGCGGTACCGGCTACACCGGGGTGGAGCTGTTGCGGCTGCTGGCCCGCCACCCCCAGGCCGAGCTGGCCGCCATCACCTCGCGCAAGGAAGCGGGCACCCCGGTGGCCGATATGTTCCCCAGCCTGCGCGGGCAGGTCGATCTTGCCTTCACCACGCCGGACGACGCACCGCTGCACACCTGCGACATCGTCTTTTTCGCCACGCCGCACGGGGTGGCCATGGCTCAGGCCCGGCGACTGCTCGATGCCGGTGTGCGCCTTATCGATCTGGCCGCCGACTTCCGCCTGCAAAACCTGACCGAGTTCACCCAGTGGTACGGCATGGAGCACGCCTGCCCCGATCTGCTGCAAGAAGCGGTTTACGGCCTGCCGGAATTGCACCGCGAGGCCATTGCCAAGGCCCGTATCGTCGCCAATCCCGGCTGCTATCCCACCACGGTGCAGCTGGGCTTTGCTCCCCTGCTGCGCACCCCCGGGCTCGTGGAGGCTACCCACCTCATGGCCAACTGCGCCTCGGGGGTTTCGGGCGCGGGCCGCAAGGCGGAAATCGGTCTGCTGTTCAGCGAAGCTTCGGACAATTTCAAGGCCTACGGCGTCAAAGGGCACCGGCATGGGCCTGAAATCAACGAACAACTGCGCCGCATCGCGGGCGCGCCCCCCGGCAGCAGCGCGGTCGACTGCCTATTCGTGCCGCATCTCACCCCCATGATTCGCGGCATGCATGCCACCTTGTCGGCCCGCCTCACGCCCGCCGGGCAGGCCCTCGACCTGCAAGCGCTGTACGCCTCGTTCTATGCGAAAGAGCCTTTCGTCGATGTGCTGCCCCCGGGTAGCGCGCCTGAAACCCGCTCGGTGCGCGGCGCCAATACCCTGCGGCTCGCGGTACACAAGCCGCGCCCTGACATGGCCTTGATCCTGGTCGTTCAGGACAACCTCACCAAAGGCGCCTCGGGCCAGGCGGTGCAGAACATGAATGTGATGTTCGGCCTGCCCGAAAACATGGGACTGGACGGGCTGGCGGTATTGCCCTGATTTTTGCCGTAAACCCGCAGACGGGAACAAGGTCTTGCGCGGCACTAAAATTGCGTGCAACTTAAAGGAGTACCCCATGAGCGCCATGCTTGATACCGCCCCCACCGCCGAAATGGCCGCCCCGCCCGCCCCCCTGCTGTTCACCGACAGCGCGGCGGCCAAGGTCAAGGAGCTGATCGACGAGGAAGGCAACAATGACCTGAAGCTGCGCGTGTTCGTGCAAGGCGGCGGTTGCTCCGGCTTTCAATACGGCTTCACGTTCGACGAAGCGGTCAACGAAGACGACACGCAGATGGTGAAAAACGGCGTCACCCTGCTGATCGACGCCATGAGCCTGCAATATTTGGTGGGCGCCGAGATCGACTACAAGGATGGCCTCGAAGGCGCCCAGTTCGTCATCAAGAACCCGAACGCCACCACCACCTGCGGCTGCGGCTCGTCGTTTTCGGTTTGAGCGAACGCCTTCGGCTGGCTTAAAAACGCCCTGAAACCGCCTTTGAAGGCGGTTTTTTGGTTTCAAGCCGGATAGACCGCTCCGAGCACCCGTGGGCCAGCGGCCCCGGTAACGGCGGGCAGGTTGCCCGGCAACCCCAACAAGGTTTGCTGCGCCAGCCAGGCGAAGGCGGCGGCTTCGACCTGTTCGGCGGGTATGCCGCTGTGGTCGCTCGGGCGGCAGGTCACGCCGGGGAGCGCCTGCTGTAGGCGGCGGAGTAGGTCGGTATTGCGCGCGCCGCCGCCGCAGATCACCAGCTCGCAAACGCCGGGCATGGCGCGCCGCAACGCCTCGGCCACGCTGTGTGCGGTCAATGCCGCCAGCGTGGCCTGCACATCCTGGGGCGAAGCTTGGGCCGCATGAGCCGACAGATGGCGTTCGAGCCAGGCCGGATGAAAGTCGTCGCGACCGGTGCTTTTTGGGGCGGCACGCGAGAAGTAGGGATCGGCCAGAAATTGCGCGAGCAAATCCGCCCGCACCGCGCCGCCCGCCGCCCAGGCGCCTTGGGCGTCGTAAGGCTGCCCGAGATGGCGCTGCGTCCAATAATCGAGCAGGGCGTTGCCGGGGCCGGTGTCGAAACCGAGGGTGCTGCCATCGGCAAACAGCAGGCTGAGATTGGCAAAACCGCCGAGGTTGAGTACGGCGACATCGGCGCCCGCCACCGCGAACACGGCGCGATGAAACGCGGGCACCAGCGGCGCGCCCTGGCCGCCGGCCGCGACGTCGCGGCTGCGGAAGTCGGCCACCACCGCGATGCCGCAACGCTCGGCCAGCAAGGCCGGCGCATTGATCTGGAGGGTGTAGCCGAGATCGGGACGATGACGCACCGTCTGCCCATGCGCCCCAATAGCGCGAACCGATGCGGCGCTCACGCCGCTGTCGCGCAGCAGGATGGCGACGACTTCGGCATAGAGATCAGCGAGTTGCTGCGCGGCGAGGGCGCTACGGTGCAGTTCGTCGAATCCCGCGGTGTTGAGGGCGAGAAATTCAGCGCGCAACCCGGCGGGAAATGCCCGCGCCGCATGGGCCAGCACCCGAGGCGGCGTGCCGGGCGCAGATTCAAGCAGCACGCCATCGACCCCGTCGAGCGAAGTGCCCGACATGAGCCCGATGAACAGGCCCGGTTCAGTCGACACGCGCCAGCCGTACGGCGTCGTCACTGCCAGCCGCCTGGGCGAGTTGGGTGCGCATCACGGCGGTGGCGGCGAAGAACGAGGCTTTTTCGCCCGGCGGCAAAGGTTTGCCCTGCGGCACATAGCTGGCCATGCGCAGCGGATCGATCAGCCGCCCGGCGGCATGAAATTCGAAATGCAGGTGCGGCCCGGTGGAGGTGCCGGTATTGCCGGTCTTGCCGATGTTCTGGCCTTCGCTCACGGTCTGGCCCGGCTTGACGGCGATGCTGCTCAAGTGGGCGTAGACCGTCTCGAAACCGCCGGGATGCGCGATTTTGATCACATTGCCATAGCCGCTCTGTACCCCGGCAAACTTCACCCGGCCCTCGGCGACGCTGGGCACCGGAGTGCCGATGCGCGCGGCGAAATCGACACCCTCATGCATTTCACGACGCCCGCTCACCGGATGCATGCGCAGGCCGAAGGGCGACGTGACCTTGGCGCCCGGCAGCGGCGAAGAAGCCCAGGCTTTTTCCAGCCCCTGGCCGTCGGGGGTGTAGTAGCCACCGGCGGCATTGCCGTGCGTGGCGAACCAAACTGCCTGACGCACCACGCCACGGCTGCGCACTTCCGCCGCCAGCAGGCGGCCCGGGCGCAGCTCGCGGCCGTCGAGCGTTTGCATTTCGTACACCAGCGCGACCTGATCGCCCTTGCGCAGGCTGCGGCGCAAGTCGATCTGTGGAGCGAATGCCTTGACCAGTTGCGCACCGACCGGCGAAGGTACGCCGGACTGGCTCAGCGCAGTCGTCAAAGCGCCGCGCACCGAAATGTTGGCCAGCCGCGTGCGGGGTTCGAGCTTGCGTTCGGTGGTCGATACCTGCAAGGTGCCGTCGGCACCGGGCTGCACCGTGAGTTCGCGCCAAACCGGGGCGGCCAGCGAATCGGTTCCCGCAGGCATGGGAAGCACGGCGGCAAGCTGCAGCAATTCGCCCTGTGCATTCACCTGCGCCCGCACGGGTTCGGGCCCGCCGCCTGCGGCGAGCAGCGCGCGGAAACTTGCATTCTTGCCGAGCTGCGCGATGGCGGCCGGATCGGTCACGCCCAGTCGTTTGAGCAATTGCTGCACGGTGTCCCGATGCCGCACCGAAGTGCTGCTGGCATAACGCAGATCGACCGCAGCAAGCGCTTCGGTCTGTCCCTGCACATCGTTGTCGAGCACGGTAGCGAGAGTGGCGCGCGGCGGCAGCTGCGGCTGCGCCTCGACCAGGGCATAAGCCCCGGCGCTGCTCAGCAGCAGAGCGCCGCCCACGCTGGCGGCCAGACGCCGCGGATGCGCACGCAGCGCCTGCACCACCTCGGCCGAGCGTTGCGACACCCACAGCGCCGCCTTTTGAGCGCCCCCAGGGTCGGCTCGCCGACCCGCCCCCCATGGGGGACAAGGAAACTTGGGGCGGCCCTGCGTTTCCTTGAGAGCGCGAAGCGCCTTAGCCATGCTGCGGCTCCTTGGCGGCCTGCGCGGCGGCATCGACCACCGGGCTGCCGCCATCGATGACGGCGAGCAGATGGCGCGGTTCAGCCGTTTGCGCCAGAAATTCCGGCTTGAGCGCGGCCGGAACCGCCGTGCCCTTGGGCGAATAGTGCGCAATGTCCAGGGGATTGACCGGCGTGCCGTGCACGAAAAACTGGAAATACACATGCGGCCCGGTGGACCAGCCGGTATTGCCCGACAGCGCCACCACTTCGCCTTGCTTGACCGACTCGCCCACATGCACCTTGAACGCGCTCAGATGCGCATAGATGGTGGCAAAACCGCCGGGATGATCGACCTTCACATATTTGCCGTAGCCCGTGCCCCAGCCCGCATACACCACGCGGCCGTCGGCGATGGTCTTGACCGGCGTGCCCACGGGAATGGCCAGGTCGATGCCCTTGTGGAATTCATGGAAGTGCATCACCGGGTTTTCGCGCCAGCCCCAGCCTGAAGTGATGCGGTCGTAGGGCAGGGGGGACAGCAGGAAGGCGCGGCTCAGGCTGTCGCCATTGGGCGCGTAATAGCCGGAGACCTTGGCAACCCCCTTGGCGTCGAACCACACGGCTTTGTAGTCGTGGCCCTGGTTGACGAATTCCGCCGACACCAGGCGGCCATCGGCCAGCGTCTGGCCCTGCGCCTGATAGACCCGGTACACCACATTGAAACGGTCGCCCGGACGCAGATTGCGGCGGAAGTTGATCTGGGTGTCGAACACGTCGATCAGTTGCGAGGCCACATTGCGGGGCATCCCGGCCTCGTCGGCCGCGGCGAAAAAGCTGGATTTCACCGTGCCGCTGGCCACACGCAAAACCGGCTGAACGAGGCGCGATTGCGTCTGCACGTCCCAGCCTGTTGGCGTGGCCTTGACCGTCAGTTCGCGCAACTGGCGCGCCTTCTGGCCGCCCTCGGCCACCGGCTTGAGCCCGGGCAAACGGCCGTGCAGCGACTGCAATTCGCCCAGATTGCTCACCTGGGCCGCGACCACGCGGCCGGGATCTCCGTTGACCAGAGCCCGCAAATCGGCTTGCGCGCTGAGCTGGCGCAACTGCTGCGGATCGGTCACCTGCAGACGACGCAGCAGCGATTCGACGGTATCGCTCGCCCGCACATGCGCCGTGGTGTAGACCACCTGATCGGCATTCGAGAGCTCATCGGCCTGCTGCGGCGCGGTGCTCGCCACCGCCACGCTGACCCAGGTCGGCGCGGGCGGATGCGCCTGCGGCCCTTCGTAAGCCAGGGCGAAGGCGGCGGCGCTGGTCAGCAGCAAACCACTTCCCACCCCCGCCAAAACCCGTTTGTGATGCTGATGCATCCAACCGGCCAAACTCTGCGCGCCTTGCGCCGCAGACTGCTTGAATTCGACAAACGACATTCCCACTCCTCACACTTCAGGCTGTGGCGCGCACGCCGCCCCGACAATGGAAAGTGGCGCCGAAGGCTCTGCCTCCGACACCGTGATGGCACCACCGACAACGGGCGGCGAGACGCGGCAAGCATCTGCGAGCGCACCCTGGGCGCGGCTGAACGGTCTGCGCATATGTGTTTCACACTCGCTTGCCGCCCAACAGTCACGCTGTGGCACCGAATACACTGCACCCTTTGCTGAAGCAGGCGCAGCACGGACATAAAGGCGCGAGTCTAACAGCCCGCTTGGCGCATTTTTCGATTCTCCCCATGATGGACTCCAACTCTCCCGTCGAACTTCCCGACGCCGTGCGCAACGCACTGGCCATCACCAAACGCGGCTGCGCCGAACTGCTGGTGGAGGCCGACTGGATCGCCAAACTGACCCGCAGCCACCAAACCGGCCAGCCGCTGCGCATCAAACTCGGCCTCGACCCCACCGCACCCGACATTCATATCGGCCACACCGTGGTGCTCAACAAACTCAGGCAGCTGCAAGATCTGGGCCACACGGTCATTTTTCTCATCGGCGACTTCACCTCGCGCATCGGCGATCCGTCCGGGCGCAACGCCACCCGCCCGCCGCTGACGATCGAGCAGATCAAGACCAACGCCCAGACCTATTACGCCCAGGCCAGCCTGGTGCTCGACCCGCAAAAAACCGAGATTCGCTACAACTCCGAGTGGAGCGAGCCGCTGGGCGCCGACGGCATGATTCGCCTGGCCGCCAAATACACCCTGGCGCGACTGCTGGAGCGCGACGATTTCACCAAGCGGTTCAAGGAGGGCGTGCCCATCGCCATGCACGAGCTGCTTTACCCGCTGATGCAGGGTTTTGATTCGGTGGCGCTCAAGAGCGACCTCGAACTCGGCGGCACCGATCAGAAATTCAATCTGCTGGTCGGGCGCGAGCTGCAGCGCGAATACGGCCAGGAGCCGCAGTGCATTCTCACCATGCCGCTGCTCGAAGGGCTGGACGGTGTGGAAAAAATGTCCAAGTCCAAGGGCAATTACATCGGCATCCAGGAAGCTCCGGCGACCATGTTCGCCAAGCTGCTGTCCATCAGCGACGTGTTGATGTGGCGCTACTACGAGCTGCTGTCCTTCCGCCCGATGAGCGAGATTGCCGCACTCAAGGCAGAAGTCGAAGCCGGACGCAACCCGAAAGACGCCAAGGTGATGCTGGCGCGCGAACTCGTCACCCGCTTCCACTCTGCGTCCGCGGCCGACGCGGCCGAGGCCGACTTCGCCCTGCGCGCCAGCGGCGGCATTCCCGACGACATCCCGCAAGTGCAACTCGCCCTGCCCGATGGCGGGCTGGCGCTGCCTCAGGCGCTCAAGCAGGCCGGGCTGGTGCCCTCCACCGCCGAAGGCGTGCGCATGATCGAACAGCGCGGCGTGCGCATCGACGGCACGGTGGCCGAAGACCGCACCCTCAAACTCGGCGCGGGCACCGTGGTGCTGCAGGTCGGCAAACGCAAGTTCGCCCGGGTGACGCTGGGCTGAGCCGCGCCTCGCCGGGCTGCCTCTGGCTCATTTCACCAGCCGGATGAGCCAGAGCAGCACGATGGCGCCGATAGTGGCCACGATCAGGCTGGGCAGCATGCCGCCGCCGGGAAACAGGCCCAGCAGGCGGAACAGAAAGCCGCCGATGAAGGCGCCAACCACGCCGACCACCAGATCGCCCAGCACGCCGAAGCCGCTGCCTTTGGTGATCTTGCCCGCCAGCCAGCCCGCGATCAGGCCGATGATCAGAAATCCGATAAGTCCCATGCCGCGCTCCTTTGCCCGCAAGGGCGGTTGACGATGGGCGCAAGGTAACAGCGTTGCCGCCGTTTTGTGTTACGTGCCGCGCAGCACCTGGCCGAGGTAGGGGCCGGTGACGCTGTTCGGATGGGCTGCGATGTCTTGCGGCCTGCCTTCGGCAATGAGGCGGCCGCCGCCCGCGCCGCCATTGGGGCCGAGTTCGACCACCCAGTCGGCGCTGGCGATGACGTCGAGGTTGTGCTCGATGATGACGATGGTGTTGCCGGCCTCGCGCAGTTTGAACAGCACGCCCAGCAGCAGTTCGATGTCGGCGAAGTGCAGGCCGGTGGTGGGCTCGTCGAGGATGTAGAGGGTGCGGCCGGTGTCGCGCTTGGAGAGTTCGAGCGCCAGTTTCACCCGCTGCGCCTCGCCGCCCGACAGGGTGATGGCCGACTGGCCGAGGCGGATATAGCCCAGCCCCACGTCCTTGAGCGTCTGCAGCTTGCGGGCGATGGCGGGCACCGCCGAAAAGGTCTCCAGCGCCTGCTCGACCGTGAGTTCCAGCGCCTGCGCAATGCTCAGGCCGCGGTAGGTGACTTCGAGGGTTTCGCGGTTGTAGCGCTGGCCGCCGCACACATCGCAGGGCACGTAGAGGTCGGGCATGAAGTGCATTTCCACCTTCACCGCGCCGTCGCCCTGGCAGGCTTCGCAGCGGCCGCCTTTGACGTTGAAGGAAAATCGTCCGGCGTCATAGCCGCGCTCGCGCGCCACGGGCGTCTGCGCGTACAGCTCGCGGATGGGGGTGAACAGCCCGGTGTAGGTGGCCGGGTTGCTGCGCGGGGTGCGGCCGATGGGCGACTGATCGACCGCGATCACCTTGTCGAGCTGATCGAGCCCGTCGAGGGCCGCATAAGGCGCGGCCTCCAGAGAGGCGCGGTTGAGTTCGCGCGCGCAGGCGGCGTAGAGCGTGTCGTTGATCAGGGTGGATTTGCCCGAACCCGACACCCCCGCCACGCAGGTGATGCGCCCCAGCGGAAAGCGCGCGGTCACGTCGTGCAGATTGTTGCCGCAGGCGCCGCTCAGGGTGAGCCAGTGTTCGGGCGCGGCGTCCTGGCGCGGCTTGCCGCGAAACACGCTGCGCGTGCCGCTCAGATAAGCGCCGGTGATCGAGTTGGGATCGGCCATGATGGCCTGCGGCGTACCCTGGGCGATGATGCTGCCGCCATGCTCGCCCGCACCGGGCCCCATGTCCACCACATAATCGGCGCAGAGGATGGCGTCGGCGTCGTGCTCCACCACCAGCACGCTATTGCCCAGATCGCGCAGCCGCTTGAGGGTGGCGATCAGCCGGTCGTTGTCGCGCTGGTGCAGGCCGATGGACGGCTCGTCGAGCACGTACATCACCCCGGTCAGGCCCGAGCCGATCTGGCTGGCCAGGCGGATGCGCTGCGCCTCGCCGCCTGAGAGCGTGTCGGCGCTGCGATCCAGCGTGAGATAGTCCAGCCCCACGTCGATGAGAAAGCGCAGGCGGCTGCCGATTTCAATCACCAGCCGCGCCGCCACTTCGGCGCGCTGGCCTTCGAGCTGCAGGGTGGCGAACCAGTCGTGTAGCTCGCGCAGCGGGCGATGCGCCAGCGCCTGCAGCCGCTCGCCGCTGATGGTGACGTTGCGTGCAATCGGCCCGAGCCGCGCGCCCAGACAGTCGGGGCAGGTCTGCACGGTGCGCATGCGCGCGAGTTCCTCGCGCACCGCCGGGCTGTCGGTCTCGTTCCAGCGCCGGTCGAGGTTGGGGATGATGCCCTCGAAGGGGTGCGACTTGACCGTGGGCTTGTTGCGGTCGTTGAGATAAGTAAAGGCGATGGCCTCCGAGCCGCTGCCGTGCAGCAGCACCTGGCGCACCGCCTGCGGCAACTGCTCGTAGGGCGTGTCGAGATCGAAGCCGTAATGCGCGCCCAGCGCCTGCAGCATCTGAAAGTAAAAGGCGTTGCGTTTGTCCCAGCCGCGAATCGCGCCGCTGGCCAGACTGAGCTCGGGGTGGGCCACCACCCGCGCCGGGTCGAAGCGCTCGACCTCGCCGAGCCCGTCGCAAGTCGGGCAGGCGCCGACCGGATTGTTGAAGGAGAACAGCTTGGGTTCGAGCAGCGGCGCCGTCGTGCCGCAAATCGGGCAGGTGGGGCGGCTGTGAAACGTGGTCAGCGCGCCGCTGTCGGCGTCGAGCGCGCCCACCGGGCCTTCGGACAGACGCAGCGCCGTCTCCAGGCTCTCGGCCAGACGCTGACGCAGATCGGGGCCGGTCTTGATGCGGTCCACCACCACCTCGATGCGCTGCGGCGGCGGCGCGTCGGCATCGGGCAGGCTTTGCGCATCGACCACCACGCCGTCGAGCCGAAAACGCACAAAGCCCTGCGCCCGCAGCGCCGCCAGTCGCCCGGTGGCCGAAGCGCCCATTTGCGCCGCAGGCAGCGGCGCGAGAATGAGCAGCCGCCGTCCCTCGGGCCAGGCGACGAGCGCATCGACCATTTGCGAAATCGTCTGCGCTTGCAAGGGCTCGTCGGGATGGTTGGGGCAATGCGGTGTGCCCGCGCGGGCATAGAGCAGCCGCAGGTAATCGTGAATTTCCGTCACCGTGCCCACGGTGGAGCGCGGGTTGTGGCTGGTGGCCTTCTGCTCGATGGCGATGGCCGGGGCCAGCCCTTCGATCAGATCGACATCGGGCTTTTCCATCAACTGCAAAAACTGCCGCGCATACGCCGACAGACTTTCCACGTAGCGGCGCTGCCCCTCGGCGTACAGCGTGTCGAACGCCAGCGACGACTTGCCCGAACCCGACAGCCCGGTGATGACCACCAGCTTGTTGCGCGGCAGATCGAGCGAAATGTTTTTGAGATTGTGGGTGCGCGCCCCGCGCACGCGAATCAGCGCCTCGGCCTGGGTGCTGGCCAGCGGTTCAAACGAGGAGGCAAGGTCATTCATGGGCGAGGGCGGAAAAAAGTCAACCTGACACTATAAGGCGCCAAGCCACTTCAGGCGAAGCCGGGAAATTCACGCCGAGTAAATTGCGCCAGGCACCGGTTTTGCTGAAACGGTATGTAAACACGGGCACTTCTCGACAGAGTCCGTCACGAATCTGGGCGGCGTTTCAGCGAAAATGTCGCTTAAATCTTGCCGAGCGCTTGTGCATCGCCCTGTTTGTTTCAGGCCCCGCCGTGGCGCGGCCCTCCAGAGTTCCAGACGATGGCTTCCAAATCTTCCCGATCGACCAAAACCACAGCCCCCAAGGACGCCATGACGCCCGCCGAGCGCCGCGCCAGCAGTACGCTGGCGTCGATCTACGGCCTGCGCATGCTGGGGCTGTTTTTCATCCTGCCGGTGTTTTCCGTCTACGCCGAGCATCTGCCGCACGGGCACGATAAATTCCTCGTCGGTCTGGCGCTGGGCATCTACGGCCTGACGCAAGCGGTGCTGCAGATTCCCTTCGGCGTGGCCAGCGACCGCTTCGGCCGCAAGCCGGTGATGGTGTTCGGACTGCTGATTTTCGCCATCGGCTCATTCGTCGCCGGAGCGAGCGACAACCTCTACCTCATCATCATCGGCCGCGCCATTCAGGGCGCCGGGGCCATTTCGGCGGCCATCTCGGCCATGATTGCCGACTCCACCCGCGACCAGCACCGCACAAAGGCCATGGCCATGGTGGGCATGACCATCGGCTTTTCCTTCATCCTCTCGCTGGTGCTGGGCCCGCCCATCTATCACGCCATCTCGGTGCCCGGCATGTTCGACCTCACCGGCATTCTTGCGCTACTGGCCATTGCCGTGGTCATCTGGGTCGTGCCCAACGTGCCCATGACCACGCACTCCGAAGAGGTGCAGGGCCACTGGGCCAAGGCGGTGTTCACCCCGGCGCTGCTCAAGCTCGACTTCTCGATTTTTGTCGTCAACTTTCTGCAGGTGAGCATGTTCGTGGTGGTGCCGGTGGCGCTGGTGAAATACGCCGGCATTCCCCTGCTGCATCACTGGATGGTTTATCTGCCCGTCACGCTGATTTCGTTTGCCGTATCCATTCCCGGCATCATCTACGCCGAGAAATACGGCTATATGAAACCCGTGTTCGTCGGCGGCGTAGCGCTGCTGGTGCTGACCATGCTGGGCTTTGCCGCAGGCTACAAAAACCCCGTGGCGCTCATCGCCGCGCTGTTCTTCTTCTTCCTCTCTTTCAACCTGATGGAAGCGCTGCTGCCCTCGCTGGTGTCGCGCACCGCGCCTGCCAACCGCAAAGGCCTGGCCATGGGCGTGTACAACACCGGGCAATCGCTCGGCCTGTTTGCCGGGGGCGCGGTGGGCGGATGGCTGTCGCAATACAGCAGCGAAGATGTGTTCTTTGTCGCTGCCGCGCTGGCCGCGCTGTGGCTGCTGGTGTCGTTCACCATCCAGCCCCCGCCCAATCGCCACAAACCCGCCGAAGCCGACGCCGCCCCCGCGCAGCCGCAGAGCGCCTGAACCCCTAGCCGCACCTCACCCCGGCCGCGAGTGAGGCGGCGGCTGGCGTTATGCTTGCCGCCATCGTCCCGCAGCCCGCGGGACGCCGCAATTCAGGACACCTCATGGCCTCCGTCAACAAAGTCATTCTCGTCGGCAATCTCGGCCGCGACCCCGAAACCCGCTTCGCCCCCAGCGGCTCCGCCATCTGCAACATCACCCTCGCCACGTCGCGCAACTGGAAAGACAAATCCAGCGGCGAAAAGCGCGAGGAAACCGAGTGGCACCGGGTGGTGTTCTATGACAAGCTCGCCGAAATCGCGGGCGAATACCTCAAAAAAGGGCGCCCGGTGTATGTGGAAGGCCGCCTGAAAACCCGCAAGTGGACCGACAAAGACGGCGTCGAAAAATACACCACCGAAATCATCGCCGAAGAAATGCAACTGCTCGGCGGCCGTGAAGGCGGTGGAGGCGGCGGCGCAGACGACGAAGGCTACAGCCGCAACCGCGAGGCCGACTCAGGCCGCGCCCCCGCCCCGGCCGCCAGCAAACCGGCGAGCGACTTCAGCGATATGGACGACGACATTCCGTTCTAGATTTTGATAAGAAGTCGTTCTGTATCGTTGGATCCTTAAGTTACTGACAGCGCTTGATTTTTATGTCGAGCGCTGTTTCTTTTTCTGAATCCGGCAGACACTGATAATCGTTTAGGAAGATCTGGGCGAGTTTGTGCAGTGCTACCATCCGGCGAATCGGCATGACCGGAACGCCACGTGGTCAGCCGACAACCCCGAATGCCGCTGGCGCACCTACGACTATGAAGAACGCATCAACCGCGACAAGGCCAGTCCGGACATTTTCTGGCTGAAGGACGATTCACTTTCCGACACGGACAACCTGCCCGCGCCAGAGGTGATCGCCGCCGAAATCGTGGACGATCTCGAAGCCGCACTGGGGCAGTTCCGCCTGATTGCCGCCGAGGCCGAAGCGCTGCGTTGACCGGGCGGCCAGCGACGACTCGGCACTTCAACCCAGCTTGACCCACAGTCAGCACGGTGCACCTTGTCGTGTGCTGGCGAGCGGTTAGGCTGGGGAAGCTCTGAACCCTGCACTGCAGACTTCACCAAGCCGAACCGATACACCCCCCGGGGGTCAATCCGCCATGAAGCGGTAGCCCACGCCCAACTCGGTGAGCAGGTGCTTCGGGCGGGCGGGGTCGTCTTCGAGTTTGTGGCGCAGGCGGCCCATGTAGATACGCAGGTAGTGGCCATGCTCCACCGCACCGGGGCCCCAGACTTCGCGCAGCAGTTGCCGGTGGGTGAGCACTTGGCCGGGGCGGCTGGCCAGGGCACAGAGCAGGCGATATTCGACGGCGGTGAGGCGCAGGTCTTCGCCGTCGCGCCGCACGAGGCGGCGCACGCGGTCGAGCTCGACGCGGCCGAAGCGCAGCGGCACCGATGGCGCGGCCTCGCTCACGGGCGGGCGGCGCAACGCGGCGCGCACCCGCGCCAGCAGTTCGGCCACACCGAAGGGTTTGCCGAGAAAGTCATCGGCGCCCAGATCGAGGGCACTTACCTTGACGCCTTCGGCCGAGCGGGCCGAGAGCACGAGCAGCGGCGCGCCGCTCCAGCCGCGGAACTGGTGGATGAAGTCGATGCCATCGCCGTCGGGCAGGCCCAGATCGAGGATGACGAGGTCGGGCTTGCGCGAGGCGGCGTCGATCAGCCCGCGCGCCATGCTGTCGGCCTCGCAGACGCGCCAGCCCTCGGCTTCGAGCGCCGTGCGCACGACGTGGCGGATCTCGGCCTCGTCTTCGATCACCAGGATGAGGCTGGAGGGTGTGGTCATGGCACGACCCTCCGTGCTGCGCGCAACTCCCCAAGGGCGTTGCGCGCCTCCTCGCAGCGACCGTGCGGCGCAGTCATGGGGTCGGCCCGGCGGGTTCAGTGCCGAGTTCGGCGGCGGCGTCGAGCGGCGGCATCTCGTGCAGGGGCAGGCGCACGTTGAACGCAGCCCCACCCTCGGGGGCGTTGGCTGCCGTCACCCGGCCCCCATGCGCTTCGACGATGGCGCGGCAGATCGCAAGCCCCAGGCCTACACCCGGGATGGGCGATTCAGGATCGCCACGGGTGAAGGTCTCGAAGACCGCCCGCTCGCGCCCTGCGGGCAGACCCGGCCCGCGGTCCCAGACGGTGATCTCGGCTTCGGCTCCGCGCACGCGGGCGCGCACGCCCAGCGGGGTGCCGGGCGGGGTGAACTTGAGCGCGTTGTCGAGCAGGTTGACCAGCACGCGTTCGAGCAGCACGGCGTCGGCCCGCACCAGCGGAAAGTCTGCGGGAAGGTCGATCTGCAGCGGATGCTGCGCCAGGGCAGCGGCATCGACGGCGCGCAGCGCGCTGCCAACCAGCTCCTCGACCGATTGCCAGTCCTGCCGCAGCGTGACCTGCCCGGACTGCAGGCGGGCCATGTCGAGCAGATCGTCCACCATGCGGGCCAGCCGCCGCGACTGCTGCAACAGGCTGAGCGCCTGGCCGTGCAACGTGGCGGCATCGCCTGGTGGATGAGCGGCCAGACGCGTGGAGAGGACTTCAGCCGTGCCCACCAGGGCGGTCAGCGGGGTGCGCAGATCGTGCGACAGCGCCGACAGCAGGGAGTTGCGCATGCGCTCGGCCTGCATGGCCAGCAGGGTATCTTGTGCCACGCTGACGAAGTGGATGCGTTCGAGCGCAATAGCGATCTGGGTGGCGCAGGTTTCCAGCAAGCGGCGCAGCTCGGGAATGGTGGATAGGCGGGTGTTACCGGGGTCAACGACGAGCACGCCGCGCACCCGCATCGGCGCCTTCAGCGGCAGGTAGAACAGCGGCGCGCCGGGCAGGGTATCAGTGCCTTGGCCGGCTGGCGCGCCGCGCTGCAAGCACCAGCGCGCCAGCTCGGCGTCGAAAGGCAGGAGGGCATCGGCAGCCACGTCTGCCGCAGGCTGCGGGCGCTCGTCCAGACCGAGCACCAGCAGCGTGGCCCGGCAGCGGAAACTGGCCTGCACCACGCGTGTGCCGATCTCGGCCACCTGATCGACGGTGAGCGCGCCCGAAAGCTCGCGCGAGAGTTCGTAGAGATCGTGGGTGCGGCGCTCGCGCTGACCCGCGACTCGGGCCTGGAAATGCAGGTGCGAGGTGAGGTGGCCGATGAGCAGGCCCACGCCCAGCATCACGCTGAAGGTGAAGACGTATTGCACGTCGCTCACAGCGAACGAAAAGCGCGGCGGCACGTAGAAGAAATCGAAGGCCAGCACGTTGACCACCGCCGCCAGTGCCGCGGGCCCGCGGCCGAAGCGCAGCGCCACCGCGACCACGCCGAGCATGAACAGCATGACGGTGTTCGACAGGTCGAAGTAGCTGCGCAGCGGGCTGGCCAGCAGGGTGATGGCGCCAGAGATCAGCAGCGCGGCCAGGTAGCGCCGCATCAGTGCATCGGCCGACGGCAGAGCGGGATGCAGCCCGGCCAGGGCCGTGGGCGGCGAACGCGCGTCGCGGGTGATGAGGATGAGGTCGAGATCGGGCGCCTGCCGCGCCAGCACCGCCGTGGTCGAGCGCCCCAGCACCCGGCGCCACCAGGGCCAGCGCGGGGCGCGGCCGAGCACGACGCGGTTGAGGTTGTGGGTTCGGGCATAGGCCAGCGCGGCCTCGGCGGCGTGGGGACCGGCCAGCATGGCGGTCTGCGCACCCAGGTCGCGGGCGCGCTGCAGCAGCGCGAGGGCATGGTCGCGCTGCGCCTCGCTGGCGCCTTGCAGCGCGGGGGTCTCCACCGTGATGACGTGCCAGCGCGCATGTAGCGCGTCGGCCAGGCGGGCGGCGGCGCGCACCAGGCCGATGTCGTCGCGCGGGCCCGCGCACACCAGCAGGGCCTCGGCCGCGTCCCACACGGCACCGCCCACGCGGCGGCTGCGGTAGTCGCGCATCTCGCCTTCGACCTGCTCGGCGGTGAGCCGCAGCGCGAGCTGGCGCAGCGCCAGCAGATTGCCTTTGCGAAAGAAATTGCGCACGGCGTGCGCGGCCTGTTCGGGGAGATAGACCTTGCCGTCCTTGAGGCGTTGCAGCAGGTCGTCGGGCGGCAGATCGACCAGCACCACTTCATCGGCCCGCTCGAAGATGCGGTCGGGCAGGGTTTCGCGCACCTGCACGCCAGTGATGCCACCGACGATGTCGCTCACGCTCTCGAGGTGCTGGACGTTCAGCGTGGTGTAGAGGTCGATGCCGGCGTCCAGCAGTTCCTCCACGTCCTGCCAGCGTTTGGGATGTCGGCTGCCCGGGGCGTTGCTGTGCGCCAGTTCGTCGACCAGCAGCACGGCGGGGCGACGTGCCAGCGCCGCGGCTGGATCGAACTCGCGCAGCAGGTGCGCGCCGTGACGCACCTCGCGCAGTGGAATCTGCTCCAGCCCTTCCAGCAGCCGGGCCGTCTCGGCGCGGCCGTGGGTTTCGACCAGGCCGACGCAGACGTCCACGCCCTCGTCGCGCAGACGGCGCGCGGCCATGAGCATGGCGTAGGTCTTGCCGACACCGGGCGAGGCGCCGAAAAAGAGCTTGAGCCGACCGCGCTGCGCCTGCTCGGCGTCCTGCTGGACCTGGGCCAGCAGCGCATCGGGAGAGGGGCGAATGTCGGGATCGGTCAAGGTGTCAGGGTCACTCGGCGCGTTGCAGCGGCGTGCCGTCGAGGGCCAGGTTCAATTCCAGCACATTCACCCGCGGTGTGCCAAACAGGCCGAGCCAGCGCGGGTGCGCCTGCGCGTCGATCAGCGCCTGCACCCGAGCCAGCGGCAGATGCCGCACCCGCGCCACGCGCGCCGCCTGATACCGGGCCGCGGCCAGCGAGATGTCGGGATCGAGCCCACTGGCCGACGCGGTGACCAGATCGACCGGCACCGGCGCGGTGTTGCCCGGATCGGCCGCGCGCAGCGCGGCGATGCGGGCACGTACGGCCTCCAGCAGCGCGGGATTGGTCGGGCCGAGGTTGGAGCCGCCGGAAGCCAGACCGTTGTAGGGGTAGGTCGCCGTGGCCGAGGGGCGGCTCCAGAAGTAGCCCGGGGCGGTGAAGTTCTGCCCGATCAGCGCCGAACCGACGGCACGGCCTTGCCGCGCCAGCACCGAGCCATTGGCCTGCCAGGGAAAGACGAGCTGGGCCAGGCCGGTGACGGCCAGCGGATAGAGCAGGCCGGTGATCAAGGTAAGCAGGATCAGCAGGCTGAGTGCGGGGCGCAAATGGGATGTCATGGCGGTGAAAGCGGTGTGAGAGCAACGGATGGGAATCAGGCCGACGCGGCTCAGGTCCAACCCATCAGACGCAGCAGCATGTCGATGAGCTTGATGCCGACGAAGGGCGCGACGATGCCGCCAAGCCCGTAGATCAGCAGGTTGCGGCGCAACAGCACGGCGGCGCCCAGGGCGCGGTAGCGCACGCCCTTGAGCGCCAGCGGAATGAGGGCGACGATGATCAGGGCGTTGAAGATCACCGCCGAGAGGATGGCCGAATCCGGCGAGGCCAGGTGCATGAGGTTGAGCGCGCCGAGCTGCGGATAGGTGGCGACGAAGGCCGCCGGAATGATGGCGAAGTATTTGGCGATGTCGTTGGCGATGCTGAAGGTGGTGAGCGCGCCGCGCGTCATCAACATCTGTTTGCCGATCTCCACCACCTCGATCAGCTTGGTCGGGTTGGAGTCGAGATCCACCATATTGCCGGCCTCCTTGGCGGCCTGAGTGCCGCTGTGCATAGCCACGGCCACATCGGCCTGGGCCAGCGCCGGGGCGTCGTTGGTGCCATCGCCCGTCATGGCCACGAGCCGGCCCTCGGCCTGGGTCTGGCGGATGAGCGCGAGCTTGTTCTCCGGCGTGGCCTCGGCGAGGAAGTCGTCCACCCCGGCCTCGGCGGCGATGGCCGCTGCGGTGAGCCGGTTGTCGCCGGTGATCATCACCGTGCGGATGCCCATGCGGCGCAATTGCGCGAAGCGTTCCTTGATGCCGCTCTTGACGATGTCCTTGAGTTCCACGACGCCGAGCACACGGGCAGGCGACCCGGCCTCGAGCGACGTGCGCTCGGCCACGACCAGGGGCGTGCTGCCGCGCCGCGCCACCGCTTCGACATGCCGCACGACCGCCTCGGGCCAAGCGCTGTCGGTCTCGAGGATCCAGCGCTTGAGCGCGTCGGCCGCGCCCTTGCGGATGAGGCGGTCAGGCAGGTCCACCCCGCTCATACGGGTCTGGGCCGAGAAGGCGACGAAGCTGGCGGCCGGATCGGCGGCGGGCTCATGGGCCGAGCCTTCCTGTCGCGCCAGGGTCACGATGCTGCGGCCTTCGGGTGTCTCGTCGGCCAGCGAGGCCAGGCGCGCGGCGTCGGCCAGTTCAGCCACGCTCACGCCGGGCGCCGGCAGGAACGCGCTGGCCTGACGGTTGCCGAGGGTGATGGTGCCGGTCTTGTCCAGCAGCAGCACGTCGACATCGCCCGCCGCTTCGATGGCGCGGCCCGAGGTGGCCACCACATTGGCCAGCAGCATGCGCCCCATGCCGGCCACGCCGATGGCCGACAGCAGACCGCCGATGGTGGTCGGGATGAGGCAGACCAGCAGTGCGATCAGCACCGTGAGAGTGACCGGAACACCCGCGTGATTGGCGTTCACCGCGTAGATGGAAAACGGCAACAGCGTCACCGTCACCAGCAGGAACACCAGGGTCAGCGCCACCAGCAGAATGGTCAGCGCGATCTCGTTGGGCGTCTTGCGCCGCTTGGCGCCTTCAACCAGGCCGATCATGCGGTCGAGGAAGGACTCGCCGGGGTCGGCCGTGCAGCGCACCACGATCCAGTCCGACAGCACCTTGGTGCCTCCGGTCACGGCGGAGAAGTCGCCGCCGGACTCGCGGATCACCGGGGCCGACTCGCCGGTGATGGCGCTCTCATCCACCGCGGCCACGCCTTCGATCACCTCGCCATCGCAGGGCAGCAGATCACCGGCTTCCACGAGCACCACATCGCCACGGCGCAGACTCTCGCCGGGCACCTGGGTCCACGGGGCGCCGGAGCGCGGTTCGGCTAGCTTCTTGGCGACCACGGTTTTTTTCATGCCGCGCAGCGAGGCCGCCTGCGCCCGGGCGCGGCCTTCGGCCAGGGCCTCGGCAAAGTTGGCGAACAACACCGTGAACCACAGCCACAGGGTGACCGCGCCGATGAACCAGGCCGGTGCCTCGCCGTGCCCGGCCAGCGCCTGCAGCCACAGCGCGCTGGTGAACAGGCTGCCCACATAAACCACGAACATCACCGGGTTGCGCCATTGCACACGGGGATCAAGCTTGGCAAAGGCATCCACCACGGCTGGCCGCAGCAGATCGGCGTCGAATAAGGGAAGGGATGAGCGCGTCATATCAGATGCGAAGAGGCCCGTAGCAAGTCAGGGGGTTGTTTCATATCCGGTTCATTTCCAGAGCTGCAACTGCTCGACGATGGGGCCCAGGCCCCAGGCCGGGAAGAAGTTCAGCGCGCCCACCAGCAGCAGCACGCCGATGAGCAGGCTGACAAACAGCGGGCCATGCGTGGGCAGGGTGCCGCCGCCTGCAGGAATGCGCTTTTTCGCCGCCAGCGAACCCGCCAGCGCCAGGGTGGGCACCATCACGGCGAAACGTCCGAACAGCATCGCCGCACCGAGCCAGCCGTTGTAGAACGGCGTGTTCACCGACAGCCCGGCGAAGGCGCTGCCGTTGTTGTTCGCGGCCGAGGTGAAGGCGTAGAAGATCTCGGAGAAGCCATGGGCCCCGGGGTTGGCCAGTCCCGCCAGCCCGGCCGGCACCACTACGGCCAGTGCCGTGCCGAGCAGCACCAGCGCGGGCATGAGCAGCACGGCGATGGACACCATCTTCATGTCGAAGGCCTCGACCTTCTTGCCGACATATTCGGGCGTGCGGCCGATCATCAGCCCGCCGACGAATACGGCCACCAGCGCGAAGACCAGCATGCCCGCCAAGCCCGTGCCAACACCGCCAAACACCACTTCGCCGAGCTGCATGAGCGCCATCGGCACCAACCCGCCCAGCGGCATGAACGAGTCGATCATGGCGTTCACCGCGCCGCAGGAGGTGGTGGTGGTCACGGCGTTGAACAGCGCCGAGGCGGCGATGCCGAAGCGCGTCTCCTTGCCTTCCATATTGCCGCCGGACTGCAGCGCGCCGTGCGCCTGATCGACGCCGAGCGCGGCGATGGTGGGGTTGCCCTGCTGTTCGGCTGCGGCCAGACCGGTGACGGCGACCGCGAACACCAGCGTCATCGCCGCCAGCAGGGCCCAGCCCTGGCGGGTGTCGCCCACGGCCAGGCCAAAGGTGTAGACCAGCGCGGCGGGAATCAGCAGCACCGCGATCATCTCCAGGAGATTGCTCAACGCGTTCGGATTCTCATAGGGGTGGGCAGAGTTGGCGCTGAAAAACCCCCCGCCATTGGTGCCCAGCTCCTTGATCGCCTCCTGCGACGCCACTGGCCCCATGGGCAGAATCTGCTGGGTGACGGTCACGGGCTGCTGCACCGACTGCCCGGCGGCATCGCGCATCGGCTGGCCCGCGGTGTCCAGCTTGGGCGCGACGTAGGTCGTGGGCTGCAGCGTGGTGACGGGCGTGTCGGCCGAGAAGGTCTGGATGACGCCCTGGCTGACCAGGGCCATCGCCAGCAGCATCGACAGGGGCAGCAAGGCATAGATCGTGATGCGATAGAGATCCACCCAGAAGTTGCCGATCTCGGTGGCACGGTGACGCGCGAATCCCCGGATCAGGGCAAAGGCCACGGCGATGCCCGACGCCGCCGAGACGAAGTTCTGCACCGCCAGCCCCATCATCTGCGTGAGGTTGCTCAGGGTCGATTCGCCCGCATAGCCCTGCCAGTTGGTATTGGTGACAAAACTGATGGCGGTGTTAAAACTGGAGTCGGGGCTGACCGCGCCGAACTGCTGCGGGTTGAGCGGCAGCACGCCCTGCAGCCGCTGCAGCGCATACACCAGCAGCGTGCCCAGCAGGCTGAACACCAGCAAGGCCACGGCATAGCGCGACCAGCGCATCCCGGCGGCATCGACGCCGCATAGCCGCAGCAGACCGGCCTCCAGCCGGGCCAGCGGCCGCCAGGCGGGACCGCCGTCCATGATCCAGGCGAAGTAACGTCCCAGGGGGCGGGCCGCGCCCAGAACCACCAAGAGCAGCACCGCCAGCAAGGCGAAGAATTCGGGCGTCATCAGAAGTCCTCCGCGCGGAACAGCGCCACCAGCAGGTAAATCAGGAGCGCCAGCGCGGCGACCGCGCCGATCCAGACGAATGGACTCACCTCAGCTCCTTTGCAGCAGACGGTCACAGAACGCCACCAGGGCGAAGACCGCGGCGAACAGCGCCAGCGTCAGAGCAATCCAGAACAGATCCATGGAGTTCGACGCCACTGCGCCGCCTCGTGCCATTGATGGATCGAAAGCGTATGCAGATGCGTGTAAACCGCGCGTAAAAAAATGCGGGCCAAAGTACAAGCGCCCACGCACGGCTGCGGAGGGCCTTGCGATCTCAGTCCGTGGCCAGGGTCAGTAGGTGGCCAGCACGTTGAGGAACACGCCCCGGTTGTTGTAGGACAGGTCGGTGAGGTTGTCTGTGAAGTTGGTGAAGTTGTCGCCGACGCCCATTTTGACGTGCTCGTTCATGCGCCGGTACACGGCTAGCAACGCCCCGCTCTGGGCATCGCCGGCCTCTTTGGCGTGCAGGCGACGCCACCCGACCAGGCCGCTCCATTTGCGCACGAAGTGTCACTCGCCGCGCAACACCACGAGGCTGGCGCTGCTGCGCGCGAGGTCGAGCTTGCCCAGCAGGCGACAGGCGGCGGTGAGCTGCTGGCCGAAGCTGTTGCGGGTGAGCCAGGAGGTTCGCTCGCCGGTGAGGTTGCTCTGGTCGTGGCGGTATTACAGACTGGAGGCAAGGACGGTGGCGTTGTAGCCCATGGAGAGCGCGACGACACGGCGCCTGATGTCGCCGTTGAGCGGGTCGCTGATGGTGCCGGTTTCCATTTTCAGCCCGGTGCTCCAGCGCTCGGTGAGCACGAGGTCGACGCCGAAGGCATGGAGCAGGCCAGCCTGACCATAGCCGGTGGTGCGCCGGGTTTATTCGTACAGGCTGACGCGGTCGTTGAGCTTGCTGCGCGAGCCGACCAGCAGAGTGCCGAAGCGCCCGCGGTAGAGCTGGTCAGGGTGCTGCGTTTCCATCAAGTACCGCACTCAGCGCTTGCGCGCTACCGCATCGACCAGCGCCGAACGCCCAACGTGGCCCGTGCCTTCCTGCAGGGTGGCTTCGTGCTCTTGCAGCAGCAACCAGTCGGCCTCGGGCAGCAGCTCGCGCAGCAGTTCGGGAGTGTAGAGATGGTCGGCGCGGCCCGGGCCGCCGGTGCCGTATTCGAGCTGTTTCACCGCGTAGCCCTGCACGCACAGCAGGCCGCCGGGTTTGAGGGTGCGCCACAGGCCAGAGAACAGGCGCTCGCGCAGGGCCGGGTCGGCGAACTGCACGAAGATGGCCACGGCGGCATCGAATCGACCCGGCGCCCAGTCCCACTCATCCACCGAGGCGACGTGAAAGTCCACCGATACGCCGCGCTCCTGCGCCCAGCGGCGGGCTTTGTCGACGGCGACGGGCGAGAGGTCGAACGCGGTGACGTGGTGGCCCTGCTCGGCCAGCCAGATGGAATTGCGGCCTTCGCCGTCGGCCGCGCTGAGGATGCGACTGGCGGGCGCAAAACGCGCGGATTCGCGCACGAGAAAGGCGTTGGGCTCGGCGCCGTAGTGCAGGCCGGGCTTGGCGAAGCGGGCGTTCCAGGTTTCGCGCGGATCGGAAAAACTGCCGGCGGGCGGCGTGGCGGGAGTGTGGGGAGTCATGGCGGTATGGGCTGACATAGGCAAAAGCAAAGCCGCCATTTTGCGCAGTTATTTGAGTTTTTGCCCGGTGCCGTCGAATACCGAAACCGTCACCGGAATGCCCTGGCGCACGCTTTCGCCCACGGTGCAAAACTGCTCGAACTGCATCAGCACGCGGTCGAGCCGATCCATGCCTTCGGCGGCAGCGCCCATGCGAATATCGACCGTGATGGACAGCACACGCAGGCGACCGGCTTCGTTGCGCCCGATCTCGCCCGTGGCGGTGGTGGTCAGCCCCTTGGGGTCGAGCTTGAATTTGCTCAGGGCGAAATACAGGCTGGAGCTCATGCAGTTGCCCACGGCAGCGAGCAGCAGGTGCGAGGGCGACGGCCCCGCGCCCTCGCCCAGCGGCGGCGGCTCGTCGGTCAGAATGGTGGGGCGATCGTCGGCAAAATGCAGGTCGAACTGGTAGGCGTTGATCTGCTTGAGGGTGACGCTGGGGGGCTGTTTGTCGTCCATGAAAGCTCCTGAGTGAGACGCTGCCTGGCGTTGTGCAAGGCTGGCGAGGGGGCTGGCCGGTCCATTCTGCGACCAGACCGATGACGGTCAACTTTAATACCTGAGGCGCGACCCATCCCTTGGCGGCGCCCTCTAATATGCGAGTTTCGCCGCGGCTTCTCTGCGGCTGACTGCTTCCGCTGTACCCCTAGCTCCACCCCGATCTTGGCAACCCCCGAAGAACTCTGGCTCAAGGCCCGCAAAAAGGATATCCGCCCGCAGCTCAATCGCGCCGTGGGGCTGGGGCTGTTTGCCGGCTGGCTGATCATCGTGCAGGCCTGGCTGCTGGCGCGGGTGGTGTCGGCGGTGATCATCCGCCACCAGCATCTCGCCGAGGTGTGGGGTTATCTGGCGGCGATGCTGCCGATTTTCGCGCTGCGTTTCGCGCTGATGCGGGCGTCTGAAAACGTAGCCTTCGAAGCCGCTGCGCAGGTGCGGCGCGATTTGCGCGGACGTCTTTACGAGCATCTGCAGGCGCTGGGGCCGTTGTGGCTCACGCGCCAGTCCAGTGGCGACATCGCCAATACCATCGTGACCGGCATCGACGCGCTCGAAGCCTATTACGCGCGCTACCTGCCCAATATGTCGCTCACCGCGCTGGTGCCGCTGTCGATTCTGGTGTTCGTGCTGCCTCAGGACTGGGTGTCGGGGCTGGTGCTGTTGTTGACCGCGCCGCTGATTCCGATTTTCATGATTTTGATCGGCAAGGGCACGGAAACCCTCAATCAGCAGCAATGGCAGCTGCTCTCGCGCATGAGCGCGCGGTTTCTCGATTCGCTGCAGGGGCTGACCACGCTCAAACTGTTTGGCGTGAGCCGCCACGAGGCCGAGGTGGTGGCCGCGCTCACCGAGGAATACCGCATCGGCACCATGAAGGTGTTGCGGGTGGCGTTTCTGTCTTCTGTGGCGCTGGAATTCATGTCCACCATCAGCATTGCGATGGTGGCGGTTTTTATCGGCTTTCGCCTATTTTACGGTGAAATGCAGTTTTTTAACGGCTTTTTCGTGCTGCTTTTGGCGCCCGAGTTTTATCTGCCGCTGCGCAATATGGGCACCTTCTACCACGCCCGCATGGAGGCGATCGGCGCGGCGCAAAACTTGCTCAAGCTGCTCGATACCCCGATTCCGCCGCACGCCCAAGCCACCGGCGGCACGCAGAAATTGGACGCGGGGCAAGAGGTGCGGATTCGCTTCGAAGCGGTGACCGTGCGCCACGCCGCCGATCTGCCGCCCGCGCTCGACGCGGTGAGCTTTACCGCCCTACCACGCGGCCTCACCGCGCTGGTGGGCGCCAGCGGCGCGGGCAAGAGCACCGCGCTGCACGCGCTGATGGCGCTGGTGCAGCCTGAGGCCGGGTGCATCCTGGTGAATGAAACGCCGCTGACCGCGCTCGACGCCACCGACTGGCTGCGGCATGTGGCCTGGGTGCCGCAGCGTCCGCATGTGTTCGAGGGCACGGTGCGCGACAACATTGCGCTGGGCCAGTCCGACCCGCCGCAGGACGAAGTGGAGCGTGCCGCCCGCGCGGCGCAGGCGCATGACTTCATCGCCGCGCTGCCGCAGGGCTACGACACCCCGCTGGGCGAACGCGGTCTGGGCTTGTCGGGCGGACAGGTGCAGCGTCTGGCGCTGGCGCGGGCGCTGCTCAAGCCAGCAAAGCTGGTGCTGCTCGACGAAGCCACGGCGCAGCTCGACGCGCAGACGCAGGCGCAGGTCGGCGCGGCCATTCTGGCCCTGGCAAAAGAGCGCTGCGTCATTCTTGCCGCGCACCGCCTGAGCACGGTGCTGCAGGCCGACCACGTGGTGGTGCTCGAAGCCGGGCGCGTGATCGAACAGGGCGCGCCCGCCGATCTGCTGAGGGCCGACGGCGCCTTTGCCCGGCTGGTGCGCGCCCACGAGCCCGCTGTTCAGGAGCAAGCCTGATGCGCTGGAACCCGCTGCCGCCCGATTTCGATCTGCCCCAGGCCCGCGCCGACCTAAAGCGGCTCGTCGGTTTGTTTTCGCCCTACCGCAACTGGATGTTGTGGGGCGCGCTCGCCGCGCTGCTCACCCTGCTCGCCAATGTGGCGCTGATGACGGCCTCGGGCTGGTTCATCGCGCAGATGGCGCTGGTCGGCCTGGTGGGCGCAGCGATGGATTACTTCACCCCGGCCGCCTTCATCCGCGGCATGGCCATCACCCGCACCGCCGGGCGCTATATCGAACGCCTGATCACGCACGAAGCCACCTTCCGGCTGCTGCAGGAACTGCGGGTGTGGTTCTACCGGCGGCTGGAGCCGCTGGCCCCGGCGCGGCTGCAAGAACTACGCAGCGCCGACCTGAGCAGCCGCCTCATCAGCGACATCGACGCGCTCAACCACCTCTACTTGCGCGTGCTCGTGCCCGTGGGCGTGGCGCTGTTGGGCGGCGCGCTCATTCTGGCGATGATGGCGCTCTACAGCGGGCGAGTGGCTGCGTCCACCCTGCTGTTCCTGCTGCTGGCCGGGGTGGCCGTGCCCCTGCTCACCTTCCGTCTGGGGCATGGCCCGGGGCGGCGGCTGGTGACGCTGCGCGCCGAATTGCGCAGCGCCGCCGTCGATGGCTTGCAAGGGCTGGGCGAGCTGCGCGTGTATGGCGGGGCGGCGCGGCAGGCGCAGCGCATCGACGCGCTGACCGACGCCATGATCGGCCAGCAGCGCCAGCTCAGCCGCGCCACCGGCCTGTCACAAGGCCTGCTCGGGCTGTCGGCCAATCTGGCGATGTGGTGTGCGCTGCTGCTGGCCATTCCGCTGGTAACTGATGCCTCCATCACCCCGGCCGAACTGCCGATGCTGGCGCTGTTCGTGCTCTCCAGTTTCGAGGCGGTTTTGCCGCTGCCGCTGGCGCTGCAAATGCTGGGCGAGACCTTGGCCGCGGCGCGGCGGGTGTTCGGCATTCTCGACGCCCGGCCGCAGGTGGAGGAGCCCGCCGACATGCCAGTGCCGCAGTGGGAGCGTGCCGACGTCGAGATCGACGGCCTGCGGCTGCGCTACCCCGGCGCACGCGGCGAGGCGGCCTGGGCGCTCGACGGCCTGAGCCTGCATCTGCGCGCGGGCGAGCGCGTCGCCCTGGTCGGCCCCAGCGGCGCGGGCAAGAGCACGTTGGTGCAGGCGCTGCTGCGGTTCTGGGACTATCAGGAGGGCAGCGTGCGCATCGGCGGCCACGACCTGCGCGCCTGGCCGGGCGAGGCGCTGCGCGCGCACATCGCCGTGGTGTCGCAAGACACCTATCTGTTCAACACCACGATCCGCGACAACCTCATGCTGGCCAAGCCCGAGGCCACGGAGGACGAAGTGATCGCAGCGTGCAAGGCGGCGCAGTTGCACGACTTCATCGCCGCGCTGCCCGAGGGGTATGAAACCTGGGTGGGCGAAGCCGGCATGCGGCTTTCGGGCGGACAGGCGCGGCGCGTGGCCATCGCCCGCGCGCTGCTGCGCAACGCGCCGCTGCTCATTCTCGACGAACCCACCGAGGGTCTGGACGCGCTGACCGAGCGCGATCTGCTGCGCGACCTGGTGCAACTGATGCAGGGCCGCACCGTGCTGCTGATCAGCCACCGCATCGCCGCGCTGCCCGCTGCGGTCGACCGGGTGCTGGTGATGGAAGCCGGCCGGGTGGTGGAGGCCGGCGCGCCCGCCGAGTTGCTGGCGCGGCAGGGCGGCGCCTTCCGCGCGCTGCACGACGCGCTGTAAATCGGCTCAGGCCAGACGCGGCAACAGCCCGCGCAGGCTCAATCCGTCTTCGCTCAGCGCGGTGGCGATGGCCAGGCGCAGGGGGCCGATGCGGCTGGAAGCATCGAGCACCAGTCGGCGCACCAGGCGGGCCGGGCCGCGGTCGTCGGTGTAGAGCGTGGCGATGGCTTGCGTGGCCAGATACAGCGGGCGCGTCGCGCGGCGATGCGCCGCCTCGAAGCGCTGCAGGCGCTCGGGCGCGGCGATGTCGGTACCCGCGCGCGAGGCGGCCAGAATTTCGCGCGACAGCAGATCGACGCCGTGCAGCCCGAAGTTGAAGCCATGCGCGGTCACCGGGTGCATACCCACGGCGGCGTCGCCGATCAGGGCGAAACGCGGCGCGACGAAGCGCTGGGCATAAACCCCGACCAGCGGATAGGTGTGACGGCTGCCCGCGCGTTTCATTTCGCCCAGACGACCCTGATAGCGCCGGGTGATGTCGCGCTCGAAGTCGGCATCGGGCAGCTCCAGCAAGGCCTGCATCTCGTGCGGCGGCAGGGTGAGCACCACGGACGAGAGGTGTTCGGACAAGGGCAGCAAGGCCAAGGTCTGGCCGATGCCGAACCATTCCCACGCGGTGTGGTGATGCGGCTGCTCATGCTGCATGCGGCACACCAGCATGGTCTTGCCGAAGTCGTGCGAGTCGGCACCAATGCCCATCTTGCGGCGGGTTTCGGAAAACCGGCTGTCGGCGGCGATCAGCAGCTTCGCCCGGATAGTCTGGGCCGGGGCAGCAGGCGCCGATGCCTGCGCCGGCTCGAGGTCGAGTTCAACGCCCTGCGCATCGGTGCGCACCGCGCCCAGACGGGTCTGGTCGAACAGGGTGTATTCGCTTTGGCCCTGCACCGCAGCCCAGACCGCGCGGCGGATTTGCTGATTGGGCACGAGAGCGCCGAGCTGGGTTTTGCCGCGCAGCGGCGATACGCGCATGGGATGCGGATCGTTGCCGTTGAGCACCACGGCGTGTTCGAGCGGAAACACCTGATCGGGCGCGATGTGGTCGAACACCCCGGACTCGCGCAAGGTGCGCAGGGTGCGCAGGCTGAGCGCAATTTCGCGGCCGTCGAAAGGGGGGTCGGCCAGCGCGGCCGCGCTTTGCTGCTCGACGAGGGCGATGCGCAGGCCGCTGCCAGCCAGCGCCCGCACCATGGACAGACCGGCCGGGCCGGCGCCGATGATGGCGAGATCGAACGTCATGTCAAAGTCCTGTGAAGCGGTCATAAAGAAAGTTTGTCCAGTGTTTACAGCCGCGCCATTTCCAGCGGCGCTTCACCATACACCGCGCGCGCCAGCACCCGCAACGCCGCGCGCAAACCCTCTTCGAGCACCGGGTGATAGAAGGGCAGGGTGAGCAGTTCGGCCACGGTCATGTTGCGTTGCAGGGCCAGGGCCAGCAGATGCCCCAGATGCTCGGCGCCGGGCACGCACATTTCCGCCCCCAACAGTTTGCCGCTGCCGGGCTCGGCGTACACATGCAATTGTCCGGCCGCGCGCAGCATGGCCATGGCGCGCGCCTGCTGGGCGAAGTTGAACCCGCCGGTAGCAAACGACCGCCCCTGCAACGCCTGCCAGGTCTGGCCGACCACGGCAATCTGCGGATCGGTGAAGGCAATGGCCAGCGGCACGCGACGGCGAAAGCGCGTCGGGCCATGCAGGGCATTGAAGGCGGCGATGAAGCCTTCGTCAGACGCCTCGTGCAGCACTTGCAGCTCGCCGTTCACGTCGCCGGTGAAATACACCGGCAGTTCGCCGATCTGCAGGGTGTTGCGGTCGAAGTCGGGCAGGCCGCGGGCGTCGAGCGGCACGCCCAGCGTCTGAAGCCCAAGGCCGTCGGTGTTGGTGCGCCGCCCCATCGCTGCCAGCACGGCATCGACCTCGACCGGGCTTTCGCCGTTATCCACGATCAGCGTGCCCGCCGCCCCTTCGCGCAGATCGACGGCGCGGCCCAGATGCAGAGGAAATTCGGCGCCGATGCGGTGTTGCGCCTCGGCCTGGATGACCGGATCGGTCAACGGCCCGAGGCTTTCGCGCAGCTCGAAGCCGTGCACGTCCAGGCCCAGCCGTGCCAGCGCCTGCCCCAGTTCGAGGCCGATCACCCCCAACCCGACCACGGCGATGCGGCGCGACAGATCGGGGCGCTCAAACAGGTCGTCGGTGGTGAGAATGCGGTTGCCAAACGCCTGCCACGCCTGCGGCACCACCGGACGGCTGCCGGTGGCGATGAGAATGCGGTCGGCAGTGATGACCTCTTCGCGTCCGTCGTCGTGGGTGACGATGACGCGACCCGGCCCGTCGAGCCGGGCCCGCCCGGCGATGTTCTGCGCAGGCTGCAGGCTGTGAGTCGCGCCCATCACCCCGGCCACGCGCGCATCGCGGTAGTCGCGCACCCGCTGCAACACGGCGGGCAGATCGACCTTGAGCCCCTCGCCGCCCCGAATACCCAGGGTAGCCAGCTGACTGCCGCGATGAAAGTCGTCGGCCGCCTGGATCAGCGCCTTGGACGGCATGCAGCCTACGCGGGCGCAGGTGGTGCCGTAGGGGCCGTGGTTGATGATGACAAAGTCGTCGGTGTGCTTGCGCACCTGCGACAGCGCGGTGAGCCCGGCTGTGCCGGCGCCAAGGATGGCGATATGAACGTGACGCACGGAGGAACTCCGGTGAAGTGGACTGCGCGCCAGTCTATCGGCGCGGCTTGACGCCCGTTTTGGGCAGGGTCAAGCCGCGCGGTGCAAAACACTTCAGGTGTGATCGTGCACGGCGGCGTGCTCGGCCTCGGCGTGCACCATGGCGAGCATGGCATCGCGCTTGTCGGCGGTGCCGAACATCGGGCTGGTGCCCACCACCTGATGGTTGGCCGCCTTCAGCGTGAAGTAGGCACGACCGTCGCTGGCGACCTGTTTTTCAAAGCGCTCGGGCAGCACGCTGTTCTTTTTCACCGAGGCCATGCCATTCTCTGCGGAGGCCTTGCTCTCGTAGTGCTCGCTGCTCAGCAGCGTGCCGCCATCGGCCGCTTTGAGCGAAAAGTGGAACTGGCCTTTTTCGTTTTTGTGCAATTCAAAGCTGACTGCCATAGAGAACTCCTGGATGGGTAAGTCGAAGCCGGGCGACGCAGGCGCTTGTCGGGCAACGCGCGCGCCGATGGACGAATGGGAACAAGGGCAGGGACGACGCATCCCCACACGCCCCGAATGGTCGGCGCGTTCTGTGACAAATGCAAGACTTGCGACCCAACTTTTGACAATAGTTGACAGATCGGCCGCGTTTTAAGGGTGAGTCAGCCGGCCTGCTGCTCCAGCGCGAAATGCGCCCCATTGAATTGCCCGAGCACCCCGGTCAGCCAGGGCAGCACCTCGCGCAAGGTGACGTGCAGCGTCCACGGCGGGTTGATGAGGAACATGCCGCTGCCCAGCAGGCCGAAGCCGCTGGCGTCGGGTTCGCGCACCTGCATGCGCACATCGAGCCAGTCGGCCTGGCCTGCGATGCGGCGCAGCTGTTGTGGCAGCAGATGCGACTCGCGCCGCTGCAGCACCGGATACCACACCGCATAGGTGCCGACGGCAAAGCGCTGCAGCGCGTCGCTGACCGTGTTGCGCAGCGCGGCGTAATCGGTCTTGAGTTCGTAAGACGGATCGAGCAGCACGACGGCGCGGCGGTCTTGCGGCGGCAGCAGGCTTTTAAGGGCGACAAAACCGTCGGCGCAGCGCACCTGCACCCCTGGCTGCGCGCCGAAGGTGGCGTCGAGCACGCGGTGATCGGTGGGATGCAGCTCGAACAGCCGCAGCTTGTCTTGCGGCCGCATGAGCTGGTGGGCAATGGCGGGCGAGCCGGGATAATAAAGAAGGTGGCCGCCGGTGTTGAAGGCACGGATCTGCGCGAGATAGTCTTGCACCGCCTCCGGCGCGTCCTTGCGGCTCCAGAGGCGCTCGATGCCGTCGGCATACTCGGCATTTTTTTGCGCGGAGGCTTCGTGCAGCGGGTAACCCCCGGCGCCCGCGTGGGTGTCGATCACCCAATAGGGTTTTTCTTTGCGGTTCATGTGCCGGAGCACCTGCACCAGCACCAGATGTTTGAGCACGTCGGCGTGGTTGCCGGCGTGAAAGGCGTGTCGGTAGGCGAGCATGTGTGCACTGTAGCCGCTGACGGGCCAGGGAGAAATCCTGCGGCACAATGCCGCTTTGAATCTGCGGCGCGTCTTGCTGCGCCGCCCCACCCTGCACCGCCATCATGTCCTCCCCTTCTCCTGCAACCGCTTCCGCGCTAAGTGCGCGCCCCAACGCGCTCGACTTCATCCGTTTCGCCGTCGACAGCGGCGTGATTGCCTTTGGCGACTTCACCACCAAGGCGGGGCGGCAGTCGCCCTATTTTTTCAACGCCGGTTTGTTCAACGACGGCGCCATGCTGGCACGGCTGGCGCAGTTTTATGCGCGCGCGCTGCTCGACAGCGGCGTGACGTTCGACATGCTGTTCGGCCCGGCGTACAAGGGCATTCCGCTCGGCGCGGTGGTCGCGGTGGAACTGGCACGGCTGGGCCGCAATGTGGGCTTCGCCTACAACCGCAAGGAAGCCAAGGATCACGGCGAGGGCGGCAGCACCGTGGGCGCGCCCATCCGCGGCCGGGTGGTCATCGTCGATGACGTGATTTCCGCGGGAACGGCCACGGGCGAGTCGGTCCGGCTGATCCGCGCGGCCGGGGCCGAACCCGCCGCCGTGCTCATCGCGCTCGACCGCCAGGAGAAGGCCGCAATTCAGGGCCGCACCCTCGATGTTTCGGCCGTACAGCACGTCAGCCACGAGTACGGGCTGCCGGTCATTTCCATCGCCAATCTCGACAGCCTGCTCGCCTACCTGGCCGACAGCGGCCACCCAGAGCTGGCGCGCTGGCGGCCCGCGGTACAGCAGTACCGCGACACTTACGGGGTCTGACACAGAGCGCAAGAGTCGCGAACGAATCCGCCATGACCCTCAAGCTGCGCGCGCCGCTGGGCATCTCTTTTTCCGCGCTGCTGTTGTGGAGCTTTGCGCTGGTGGGGCTGCCGCTGCTCATCGGGCTGTCGGTCACGGCGTATCTGTTCGATCAGGTGGCCACGCAGGCGCGCAGCTCGGTGGCCGTGGCGGTGCAGCTCACGCGTACCTCGCGCCAGATCGCCCAAGACATCGACAACCTGCAGCGGGCCAGCGGCCAGTGTCTGGTGTTGCAGGACGCCGCGCTGTGCAGCGGGGTAAAGCAGGCGCATGAGGCTTTCGTGCACGATGCCTCGCAACTCCAGGCCATGCCGCTGCCGCCCGACCAGCAGCACACCCTCCACAGCCTGAACACGCAGGAAGCGGCGCTGTTTTCCGGGGTCATGGCCTCGGGCAAGGTGAAGGATGGCGCCCGGGTGTTCAACGCGCTCAACCCGCAATTCGACGCCATGCGCCTGTCGGCAGACAGGCTGATCAACCACAGCAACGGCCTGGTCGATGCTCTGGAAGCGCGGCTGCTGCAGGTCTCCAACCGCGTGTGGTCGGTGCTGGGCTGGCTGGCGCTCGCCAGCGTGAGCCTGTCGGTCTGTCTGGCGCTGCTGTTCTCCTGGCTGCTCAGCCAGCCCTTGCGACAGATCAAACGCTCCATCCGCCGTCTGGGCGAAGGGCAGCTCGATCAGGCGCCCAGCGTGGCCGGGCCGCGCGATCTGGTCGATCTGGGCGTGCAACTCGACTGGCTGCGCCGCAGGCTGGCCGATCTGGAGGCGCAGAAAATCCAGTTGCTGCGGCATGTGTCGCACGAGCTCAAAACCCCGCTGGCCTCGATGAAAGAGGGCGTGGACTTGCTGGCCGAAGGCGTGCCCGGCCCGCTCAACGCCGAGCAGCAGTCGATCACCCGCATCATGCGCGGCAATGTGCGCGACCTGCACCACCGCATCGACAGCCTGATCCATTACGACAGCGCGCTGCATCACCCCGAACCGCTGCAGATCGGCCCGGTGAAGCTGCGGCTATTGCTCGCCAGTTTGATCCGCCGCAATCATCTCACGCTGCGGGCGAAGGGCGTGCATGTGGAGTGCGGCTGTGCTGCGCTACAAGTGCAGGGCGACCGCGCCAAGCTGGAAAGCCTGTTCGAGAACCTGCTGGTCAACGCGATCCGCTTCAGCCCGCAGGGCGGCCGAATCGGATTCGACGCCAATCGGGTCGAAGGCGGCGTTGAAATCTGCGTCAGCGATCAGGGCCCGGGCGTGGCGCCGGAAGACCGCAAGCAGTTGTTCCAACCGTTTTTCCAGGGCCGCAACCAGCCGGCCAGCGCCTTGCGCGGCACCGGGCTCGGTCTGGCGCTGGCGCGGCAATACGCCCAGATGCACGGCGGCACCTTGGAGCTCGCGCCCCACCCCGGCCCCGGCGCGGTGTTTCGCGTGTTTCTTCCAGACCAAGCTCAAAATCCGGTATGACCTTGCCACGTTTTCTACGCCAACGCTTCATTCTTTCTCTCGCGCTGCCGCTCGCGCTAACCTCCTGCGCCGAACTGCCGCGGTTGGCTCAAATGGCCGCACCAACGACCTCCGGCTCGGCCCCGACCGATCGCCTCGACGGAGCCACCCTCGACCGCCTGCTGCGCGACACCCCGCAGACCGCGGGCCCGGCGCTGCAGAGCCAGACGGCGCGGCTGCTGGCGCTGGGCAAGCGGCGCGGGGTTGCAGAACAACTGCAGCTCGCCATGCTGCTGCTGGCGCGCGGCGAGGCGGGCGACGCCGAACTTGCACAGAATTTGCTTGAAGGTGTGCGAGCCCGCGCTGACGATGTGCCGATGCGCAACTTCATCACCCTGCTGCAGCGCGATGTCGCGCAGCAACTCGCCCTGCAGCAGGCGCAGAAAAACGTCCAGGCCCTGCAAAAGCAGATCGACCAGATCAAATCGCTGGAGACCCAGCTTCAGAACCGCAGCCGCTGATCCCACCCCATGCCCGCAACCGTTCTTCTGGTGGATGACGACCCCGACCTGCGCCAGCTGCTGGCCATCCGTCTGCGCTCGGCCGGTTATGCGCCCGTCACCGCCGCCAGCGGCGCCGAGGCGCTGGGCAGCCTGGCGGCCAGCCGCCCCAGCGCGGTCATTACCGATCTGCGCATGGACGGTATGGACGGGCTGTCGCTGTTCGAGCACATCCGCGCGCAAGACCCGTCGCTGCCGGTCATCATCCTCACCGCGCACGGCACCATTCCCGACGCGGTGGACGCCACGCAGCGCGGCGTGTTCGGCTTTCTGACCAAGCCGTTCGAAGCGCGCGAGCTGCTTGCCCTGCTGGAGCGTGCGATCGCGCTGCAGCCCAAGCAAGCCGCCGCGCCCTCGCCCAAGGACGAAGCCTGGCGCGCCGACATTCTCACCGCCAGTCCGCGCATGCTCGCACTGCTGTCCGAAGCCGGACTGGTGGCGCGCAGCGAGGCCAGCGTGCTCATTCGCGGCGAGTCGGGCACCGGCAAGGAAATGCTGGCCCGCGCCATTCACCGCGCCAGCCCCCGGCAGGCCGGGCCGTTCATCGCCATCAACTGCGCCGCCATTCCCGAAACCCTGCTCGAGTCGGAACTGTTCGGCCATGCCAAGGGTTCGTTCACCGGCGCCAGTCAGGCGCAGACCGGGCTGTTTCAGCAGGCCAGCGGCGGCACGCTGTTTCTCGACGAGATCGGCGATATGCCGCTGCCGCTGCAGGTCAAGCTGCTGCGCGTGCTGCAAGAGCGCCAGGTGCGCCCGCTGGGCGCGGCGCAGGCGGTCGATGTGGACGTGCGCATCGTCTCCGCCACCCACCGCGATCTCGACGCCGCCATCGTGGAAGGCCAGTTTCGCGACGACCTGTATTACCGCCTCAATGTCGTCACCCTGCACCTGCCGCCGCTGCGCGAACGGCGCGAAGACATCGCCATGCTGGCGCAGCATGCGCTGAAGATCCTCACCCCCCGGCTGCACCGGCGCATCACCGGCTTCACGCCCGACGCGCTCGATCTGCTGCAACAACAAGACTGGCCCGGCAATGTGCGCCAGCTTATGAATGTGGTCGAGCAGTGCTGCGCGCTGAGTACCACCAGCCGCATACCGGCCACCTCGGTGACGCGGGCGCTGCGGCTCAAACCCACCACCCTGCTGCCTTTCGCTGAAGCCCGCGAACAGTTCGAGCGCGACTATCTGGCCCAGTTGCTCAAGATGAGCAACGGCAATGTCGCCCAGGCCGCGCGGCTGGCGCAACGCAACCGCACCGAGTTCTATCGCCTGCTCGGCAAGCACCATCTCGACCCGGCGCAGTTCAAAGCCGCTGCCGAAGAAGCGCCGCCGCAAGACTAGGGCTTGTCGCACTGTCGCTCCACCGCGACAAAAATCATTCGATAAATCAAGGTGTTGCCAAAACACCGGGCAATCCGTCGCCGCTGCCCGACGCTTTTCTTGGGCAAATCGGCCGTTTGTCGCTGATTTGTGTGATTTTTTCCCTCACTCCCTCTGAAAGCACCCCGGTGGCACAGGGTTTGCACTAGGACTGCGCGCAGATCGCATTGGGTCGATCCGCACCAACCGGAGAATCCTCATGCACACCCATCCTTCCCCCGCAGCCCCGCATCCCGAAATCGCCCTGGCCCGGTTTCACGCCATGCAGCGCCAGCTGTACGCGCTCGCCGCGCAACTGCGGGCGCTTTACCAGCCCGATCCGCTGGCCCGGCTGCAGCGTCAGCAGGCGCACGACCTCGACCTTCTGCAACGCGAGTTTGACGCCAGCGCCTTGGGCGCATCCCCGCGCCCGATCCGCTCGTCCGGGCCGCGGCGCTGACTCGCCCCTGCCCCCAACTCACCCTGACAGGAGAACCGCCATGTTCACTATCGACTGGTCTGTATTCACCCCTTATTCCGCCCTTGCAGGGGGCGCGTTGATCGGCGCCGCAGCGGGCGCGCTCGCCTTGGGCGGCGGCAAGATCGCGGGCATCAGCGGCATTCTGGGCGGCTCGCTCAGCGACGCTCTGGCCGCGCGTCGCCCAGCCTCGTGGCGGCTGAGTTTTCTCGTCGGCGTGCTCGCGGCTTCGGTGCTGTGGGCGCTGTCGATGCCCCTGCCCGGCGCGCAATTCGAAGCGCCCTGGGGGCTGCTGCTCGTCGGCGGTCTGCTGGTGGGGGTGGGCGCGCGGCTGAGTTCGGGCTGCGCCAGCGGCCACGGTGTCTGCGGGTTGGCGCGGCTGTCGCGCCGCTCGCTCGCCGCGGTGGCCACTTTCCTCTCCACCGGCATCGTCACTGCGGTGTCGGTTCATGCCCTGCTGTACTGACCCCGAGTTCTCAAGGAGATCCTCATGAACAAGCTCGCGTTTTTCTCCGGCCTGCTGTTCGGCCTGGGCGTATTGCTCTCGGGCATGACCAACCCCGACAAGGTGCTGGGTTTTCTCAATATCGCCGGCGCCTGGGACCCCAGTCTGTTACTGGTTCTCGTCACCGCCGTCGTCGTGGCCTTCGCGCCCATGCAGCTTGCGCAGCGTCGCAGCAAGGCGCTGCTGGGCGAGCCCATCGCCTTTCCCGATACCCGCAGCATCACCGGCAAGCTGATTCTGGGCAGCGCGGTGTTCGGTATCGGCTGGGGCATGACCGGGCTGTGCCCCGGCCCGTCGCTGGCCTCACTGGCTTCGCTGCACGCGCCGCAATGGCTGTTTTTCGCCAGCATGATGGCCGGCATGGCGGGCTTCGAGCTGTGGCAGCGCGCCGCGGCCAAGTCATCGCAAACCGCACCGCTCCAAACAAACCGCAAGGCCGCCCCGCTGACGGCCAAACCCTGAAGGAGGCTCTCATGTCCACAACTTCCCCGATGCGCTACCCGCTACGCCCTGCCGGAACCGAGCGGCCGCGCTCCAACACGCCCCGCCCGGCGCTACCCGCCGCCCCTGACGACGCCGACCAGCGCCTGCGCGCGCAGGTGCTGGAGCGTCTGAGCCAGACTTCTCTGCGCCACCTCGGCATTCAGATCGAGGTTCAGGAAGGCTTGGTGCGGCTGTGCGGCACCCTGCGCGACCCCAAGCTGCGCACCCATGCGGAATGGCTGGTGTTCACCACGGCAGGGGTGCAGGCGGTGTGCAGCGATTGGCAGATCGACCCCGGCAGGGCTCCGTCCTCGCCGCATTAACTCCCGATCACGCCCATCCCCGAATTCGGCGCCTGCGCGCCGTCCCCAGCGACTTGTCGCGCTCCTCGCACGCCCACCCGTCTGCGCGACGGGTCGGGAGTGTTTTCGCCGCAGCTTTTCGGCTGCGGCGATTTTCTCCCCCTTCCAGCCCCCAGAGCCATGAAAAAACTTGCGTTCGTATTTGCCAGCCTCGCCGCACCGGCCGCCCAGGCCACCGACGGTTACTTTCAGCCGGGTTACAGCATCAAATCCAACGGCATGGGGGGCGTGGGCATCGCCCTGCCGCAGGATGCGCTGGCCGCAGCCACCAACCCGGCCGGCATGGCGCTGATCGGCAACCGCGTGGACGGCGGACTGAGCCTGTTCAAGCCCGACCGCAGCGTGAGCACCACCGGCAGTCTGGGGTCGGCCATGGGCCCGGCCGCTGGCACGCCGATCACCGGCACCTATTCGGGCAATGACCAGTCGCTGTTTCTCATCCCCGAAATCGGGATGAACTGGATGCTCAACCCGCGCATGGCCGTCGGCATCAGCATGTACGGCAACGGCGGCATGAACAGTGGCTACTCTGAAATTTTTCCGCCCCTGCAAGCGGGCACCGGGGTCGATCTGCAGCAACTTTTCATCTCGCCGTCCTTCGCCATGAAGCTCGACGACAACAACGCCGTGGGCATCGCCCTGAATCTGGTCAAGCAAACTTTTCGCGCCAACGGCCTGAGCAATTTCAAGGCCTACTCGGTTGATCCGAACAAGCTCACCGACAACGGCCACGACAGCTCCACCGGCGTGGGCGTGCGGCTGGGCTGGACGGGTACGGTCGCCCCCGGCCTCACCCTGGGCGCCACCTGGCAGCCCGAAACCCGCATGAGCAGTTTCAGCAAATTCACCGGACTGTTCGCCGGAGGCGCGCATTTCGACATTCCCGAAACCTACGGCCTGGGCTTTGCCTGGACGCCCGCGTCGCAGTGGACCCTGGCTGGCGACGTGGTGCGCATCAACTACGCCAAGGTCAAGGCCATCGGCAACACGGCCGACTGCTTCTATCAGCAGCAATGCCTGCTCGGCCAGGACAACGGCCCGGCTTTCGGCTGGAAGAACATCACGGTGATCAAGCTCGGCGCGGCCTACCAGTACAGCCCCGACCTGACCCTGCGCTTCGGCTGGAACCACGCCGAAAACCCGGTGCAGAGTTCACAGGTCTTTCTCAACACCATCGCCCCCGCGGTTACCCAAGACCACCTCACCCTCGGCGCCACCTATGCGGTGAGCAAGGACATGGAAGTCTCGGTGGATTACGTCCATGCGCTCGACAACAGCGTGACCGGCCCGCTGCCGCCCGGCTTCGCCACGGCGGGCTCGACGGAAACCGTGCGCATGAACCAGAACACGCTGGGCGTGTCGGTCGGCTGGAAGTTTTGAGCGCCCCTACGGCCGGGCTGCGGCATTGACCCGAAGGAGCGCAGGGAATTGTCCCGCAAACAAATGCGAATCGTTATTATTTTTTACATTATTTTCGTCGTCTCGCATTTCGCCCCCCCTTCCCCCCTTTTTTGGAGCCTCCATGTCGCATCCCGCCCTTTTCCTCTGCCGTGCCGCCGTGGCCGCCTTTGGCGCGCTGAGCTTGTCCACCGCCTTCGCCGGGCCGCAGTGCACCAACCAGCCGCAATCGGCGTGGATCGATGCGGGCAAGTTCCAAACAGAGTTGAAGGCGCAGGGCTACGAGATCAATAAATTCAAGATCACCTCGGGGCAGTGCTACGAGATCTATGGCAAGAACCAAGCCGGTAAAAAAGTGGAGATTTACTTCGACCCGGTGAGCGGCAAAATCGTCAAACAGGAAACGCGATGAGCGCCACAGCCGACGCTGAGCGGGTGCCGCTGGCCATCCGGTTATTCCACTGGGCGTTGGCGGCGGCTTTCATCGGCGCGTGGGCGCTGGAAGCCGACTGGCGCGCAGCGCACGAATGGCTGGGCTACGCCGCCGCGGCGCTGGTCGTCTGGCGTCTGGCCTATGCCTGGCGCGCCCCGGCGGACTGGCGCTGGCGCGCACTGCTTCACCCCCCGCGCAAGGTGCTGCGTCATGCCGCGCAGTTGGCGCGCGGACGGGCGGAACTGGCCGCGGGCTACAACCCGATCGCCGCCTGGAACGTCCTCGCCATGTTCGCCATGCTGCTGGCGATCGCCGCCAGCGGCTGGGCGCTGACCACCGACCGCTACTGGGGCGACCAGACGCTGCAGGCGCTGCACGCTGCGCTGGTCGATCTCATGGGGTGGCTCGTCGGCTTTCACCTGCTCGGGGTGGCCGTGGGCAGCTTGCGCGCCCGGGGGTTTTTGCCGCGGTCGATGCTCGACGGGCGCAGGCTGCCGCATTGAGGGCTGCGCACCCGCCGCACGCCTTGGCGCTTGCGGCGCTTTTCAGGTGCCGCGCACGTAAGGGTTGCTGCGGCGTTCTTCGCCGAAGGTCGACTCTGGCCCATGCCCGGGAACGAACACCGTGTCATCGCCCATGGGCCAGAGCTTGCCGGTGATGCTGTCGAGCAACTGCTGATGATTGCCGCCGGGAAAATCGGTGCGGCCGATCGACCCGGCGAACAACACATCGCCCACCCAGCAACGCCGCGCCTCGGGCTGGTGGAACACCACATGACCCGGCGTGTGGCCCGGGCAATGGCGCACGGTGAAGGGCAGCGAGCCGAGCTGCAGGGTGTCGCCATCAGCCAGCCAGCGGTCGGGCGTGAACGTCTTGGCGGGCGGAAAGCCGAACCTTTGCGACTGCTGCGGCAGGGCGTCGATCCAGAACTGATCGCCCGGATGCGGGCCGATGATGGGCACGCCCGCGCGCTGCGCCACTTCCGCCGCGGCGCCCGCGTGGTCGATGTGCGCGTGGGTCAGCCAGACCGCACGCAGCGTCACGCCGGCCTCGACCACCGCCTGCAGCAAACGATCCACCTCGCCGCCGGGGTCGGTGAAAACCGCCTCCTGCGTGGCGTCATCCCACACGAGACAGGTGTTCTGGGCAAAGGCGGTGACCGGGAGAATGCGGTAGCGGAGCATGGCTTGAAGCGGATGATTTGAAACAGAAAGGGCATACGACCCAGTCTATAGCGGAATCTTCTGCCTCCCCCGGCTGAGAGGGATTGAAGCGACTTGTGCCGCTCCCTACACTGGTTTTCCCTTTTTCCGACCGCCCGGCCAGTTCGCCCATGCCCCG
>NZ_MEGQ01000019.1:0-47439 GCF_001725585.1 Thiomonas sp. SCN 64-16
TCGCCCCTCCTACCATGTCGGCATGAACAGCGCTGCTATTTCTTCGCCCCCGCCCGGTATCGCCTGCGACGTGCTGGTCGTCGGTGGCGGCATCAACGGGGCGGGCATTGCACGCGATCTGGCCGGGCGCGGCCTCAAGGTGGTGCTGTGCGAACGCGACGACCTTGCGGCGCACACTTCCTCGGCCTCCACCAAGCTGATTCACGGCGGTCTGCGCTATCTCGAGTATTACGAATTCGGCCTAGTGCGCAAGGCTTTGCAGGAGCGTGAAGTGCTGCTGCGCAGCGCGCCGCATCTGATGTGGCCGCTGCGCTTTGTCATGCCGCACGCACCGGCCATGCGCCCGGCCTGGATGATTCGCGCCGGGCTGTTTCTCTACGACCATCTGGCGCGGCGCGAGTGGCTGCCGGGCTCAAGCAGCATCGATCTGCGCACCCATGCCGCAGGCGCCCCGCTGAAGGCCGAATACACCCGCGGCTTCATGTATTCCGACGGCTGGGTGGACGACGCCCGGCTGGTGACCCTGTGCGCTGTGGACGCGGCGGAACATGGCGCCACCGTGCTGACCCGCACCGCCTGCACCTCTGCCACGCGCCACGGCACGGGCTGGCAAGCCACGCTGCGCGATGCCGCGGGCGGCGAGCAGCGGGTGAGCGCCCGCGCCATGGTCAACGCGGCAGGTCCGTGGGCCGAGCAACTGCTCAAGCGCACGGTGCACAACGCCGACGGGCAGCCGCCGCGCGAGCGCCGCTCGCTGCGGCTGGGGCGCGGCAGCCACATCGTCGTGCCGCGCCTGTTCGATCATCCGCACGCCTACATCTTTCAGGCGGACGATGGCCGTATCGTGTTCGCCATTCCCTACGAGCGCGACTTCACCCTGATCGGCACGACCGATGTCGAAGTGTCCGACCCCAGCGGCGCCGAAACCTGCAGCGAGGCCGAAGCCGCCTACCTCTGCGCCGAAGTCAACCGCTACTTCCGCACCGAGTTGCGGCCCGAGCAGACCGTCTGGCGCTACGCCGGCGTGCGCCCCCTGCTCGAAGATCACGCGGGCGATGCCAAGGCCGCGACCCGCGATTACAAGCTCGAACTCGACCGCGAGGGTGCGCCGCTGCTCACGGTGTGGGGCGGCAAGATCACCACCTTCCGCAAGCTCGCCGAACAGGCCGCCGACCAGCTCTGCGCCGCCCTCGGCGAAGCACGCCCGGCGTGGACGCACGACGCCTTTCTTCCCGGTGGCGATCTGTCGGGCTGGATCGGCCCCGCACAGCACCCCGACACCGACTTCGCCCGTTTTGTTCAAGTCGTGCAGCAACGCTACCCGTGGCTGCCGCCCGACCTAGCGCAGCGTCTGGCCCGCGCCTACGGCAGCCGCATCGACCGCGTGCTGCAAACCACAGGTGGGCAAAGCGCGGCACGCCTGCAAGACCTCGGCGCCGAGATCGCCCCCGGTTTGTTCGAGGCCGAGCTGCGTTATTTGCGCGACACCGAATGGGCCGCCAGCGCCGACGATGTGCTCTGGCGCCGCAGCAAACTCGGTTTGCACCTGCTCGCCGATCACCCGGCCTCCTCCCAGTCTCACGCCGTATCCGACTGGTTCGCCAGCCGCTGATTACGCGCCGCGCCGTCGCGTGGGCAAATACCCGGCTGGGTATAGGGGCAACACGTCTCGTTACCCCTTGCGCTTGATCTAAGTCAGACAATTTCTTCGACTTTCAGAAATTCCTGAAACTTCGATCAAACCACTTATGCAACTCCCGGAACTCACCCAGCGCTTCGTGCTGCACTTTGGCGAAATGGGCAGCCGCTGGGGCATCAACCGCACCGTCGGCCAGATTTATGCCCTGCTGTTCGTCAGCGAGCGCCCGCTCAATGCCGACGAAATCGCCGCCGCGCTCGATTTTTCGCGCTCCAACGTCAGCATGGGGCTCAAGGAGCTGGGTGCCTGGAACCTGGTGCGCATGCAGCACCTGCCCGGCGACCGGCGCGATTATTTCTCTGCGCCAGAAGACGTGTGGGCTATTTTCCGCACCCTGGCCGAGGAACGCCGCAAGCGCGAAATCGACCCCACCCTGTCCATGCTGCGCGACGCCCTGCTGTCTCAGCCCGAGGGCGCTTCCGAGCAATACGCGCAGCAGCGCATGCGCGAAATGCACGATCTCATCGAACTGGCCACGCAGTGGTTCGACGATATTCAGCGCATGCCCAGCGAAGACGTGCGCCAGCTCATGCAGCTGGGCGGCGCGGTGCAAAAGCTGATCGCCCTCAAAAGCCGCGTCAAGCAGGTGGCTACGCGCAGGCGGGGCGACAAAGTCGCCGCGCTGCAAGTGGTGGAGAACTGAGATGTGCACCGCCTTCTGCTGGACTTTGCGCATTGACCTGCCGCCGCCGCAGAGCGTCACCCCGCTGTAACGCGTCCCGCTTATCGTTGGCTCAACCCGCCGCCCTGCGCGGCAAGGCCCGCCAACCGACATCCCCCTCTTCAGGAGTGCATCATGGATTGGCTTCAAAACCCTGAGTTCCTCGCTCGGGCGCAGTTTGGCTTCATTGCGATGTTCCACATCATGTGGCCGCCGCTCACCATCGGGCTGGCGTTGGTGCTGTTCGGCATGGAAGCCGCGTGGGTGAAGACCAAAAACGTCTTCTACTTCCACCAGGTCAAGTTCTGGACCAAGCTGTTCCTGATCAATTTTGGCGTCGGCGTCATCAGCGGCATTCCGATGGAGTTTTCATTCGGCACCAACTGGGGGCCGTTCTCCACCTCGGCCGGCGACTTCATGGGCAACATCCTCGGCTTCGAGACGGCCATGGCCTTCATGCTCGAAGCCGGTTTTCTCGGCATCATGCTGTTCGGCTGGGGCCGCGTCGGCCCCAAGATGCACCTGTTCGCCACCAGCATGGTGGCCTTTGGCAGCACCTTGTCGGCCTTCTGGATCATGGTGGCCAATTCTTGGATGCAAACGCCCGCCGGGGTGAAGCTGGTGGACGGCAAGTTCGCCATCACCAACTGGTATGACGCGGTGTTCAACCCCGATCTGCCCTATGGCTTCGGCCACATGTTCACCGCTGCGATCGAGCTCAGCCTGGTCGTCATGGCCGGTGTGAGCGCGTATTACCTGCTCAAAAAACGCCATGTCGATTTCTTCCGTCCGGCGTTCAAGTGGGCGGTGATCTCGTTGTTCATCGTCGCACCGCTGCAGATTTTTATTGGCGATTCTGCGGGGAGCTCGCTGGCCGAGACTCAACCTGCCAAGCTCGCCGCCATCGAGGCGCACTGGCATACCAACAAGCCCGGCGAGGGCGCACCGTGGGCGCTGCTGGCTATTCCTAACCAGAAAGAGCAGAAAAACGACTGGGCGCTGGAAATCCCCGATGGTCTGAGCATGATCGTGACCAAAACGATGACGGGCAAAGTCGTCGGCCTGGATCACTTCAAGCCACAAGACCAGCCGCCAGTGTGGATTCCGTTTTACGCCTTCCGCGTCATGGTGGCCGCCGGGGTGTTTGTCGCCTTCATGGCCTTCTGGACGCTGTGGATGCTGTGGCGCAAACATGAGCGCATGACTGCGGCGCGCATCAGCGAAAACAAATGGCTGCTGCGTGGCTGGCTGCTCGCGGTACCCGCCATCTACGCCGCGGTAGAGGCCGGCTGGATGACCCGCGAAGTAGGCCGCCAGCCGTGGATCGTCTACGGCATGATGCGCACTAGCCAGGGCGTGAGCAACCTGCCGGCCGACACCGTGCTGTGGTCACTCGCCATGTATATGCTGTTCTACGGCGTGATCGGCGTCACCGCCTTCGTCTTTGCCGCACGCATGATCCGCAAAGGCCCGAGCTTCGAAGACCCGCCCGGCGCACCCGGCCAGGGTGGTAAGCCGGAACACGCTGCTGCGCCCAAGCACGTTCCCTTCACCCCGCCTGTCGCACCGATTGCGCCCGCCTCGGTCAGCGCCAAGCTCGCGGTGAAAGGAGGGCAGTGAGATGGACTTCGGCAACCCGCAGGAACTGCATCACGTTCTGGCCACGGTGTGGTTTCTCATCATCGGCCTGTTCATGGTGTTTTATGTGGTGCTCGACGGTTTCGACCTCGGCGTGGGGGTGCTTTCGCTGTTCGTCGGCGAGCGCCGCCGCAAAGTGATGATGGCCAGCCTGGGCAGCATCTGGGACGCCAACGAGACCTGGCTGGTGGTCATCGGCGGCACGCTGTTCGGCGCCTTTCCGCTGGCCTACGGCACCGTGCTGCACGGGCTCTACATCCCCATTATCCTCATGCTGCTGGGCTTCATGCTGCGCGGCGTGTCGTTCGAGTTTCATGAACTCTCCGAGCGCAAAGCCTTCTGGGGCGCCATGTTCGGCCTCGGCAGCCTGCTGGCCACCATCGCCCAGGGGTTCGCGCTCGGTGGCTTGCTCAATGGCGTGAAGGTGGTGAACGGCGTGTATGTGGGCAGCGTGTGGGAATGGCTCTCGCCCTTCAGCGTCATCGTGGTGCTGGGCGTGGTGGCCGGTTACGCCATGCTCGGCTCGACCTATCTCATCATCAAGACCAAAGACGACATTCAGGCCGGGTGCTACCAACGCGGCCAGCTGCTCGCCTGGATCATGCTCGCCGTCGGCGCGGTGGTCACAGTCTGGACGCCGCTGCAATTTCCGCAGATCTTCGCCCGCTGGCTCACCACCCCGAACATCTACTTCTTCGCCGTGCTGCCCGCGCTGGCCTTACTCAGCTTCGTCATGCTGCTGCGCGCCCTCAAGCGGCAGGCCGAAGTGGCGCCGTTTGTCTGGACCATGCTGATCTTCCTGTTCTCTTTCGCCGGCCTGGCCGCCACCTGGTATCCGTACATCGTGCCCGGCTCGCTCACCATCGACCAGGCCGCCTCAGACAGCGGCACCCTGGTGTTCATGCTCATCGGCATCGGCATGCTCATCCCAGTGATGATCACCTACAACGTCTATCAATACATCGTCTTCCGCGGAAAAATCGACCCGGACGCGGAGCACGCGTATTGATATTGAACTGGGGCCTGCTCTTTTCTCACTGGCCACCGACCCAGTCGGCGGCCCCAACTTAGGTGGCTGAGCACCGCTGCCTGTTATATGAACAAAAGCGCAAACAAAAAACCCGCACAAGGCGGGTTTTTTGTTTGCAGCAAAGCGAGAAAAAGTATCAACGCTTGGAGAACTGCTTGGCGCGACGGGCGCCGCGCAGGCCCACTTTTTTCCGCTCCACTTCGCGGGCGTCGCGGGTGACGAAGCCTGCCTTGGAGAGCGCGGGTTTGAGGGTGGCCTCGTAGTCGATCAGCGCGCGGGTGATGCCATGGCGCACCGCACCGGCCTGGCCGGTTTCGCCGCCGCCGTGGACGTTGATCTTGATGTCGAAGCTCTCGACGTTCTCGGTGAGAACGAGGGGTTGCTTGACGATCATGATGGAGGTCTGACGGCCGAAATACTGCTCGACGTCTTTCCCGTTGACCGTGATTTTGCCGGTGCCCTTCTTGATGAAGACGCGGGCCACGGAGCTTTTGCGACGGCCTGTGCCGTAATTCCAGTTTCCGATCATCGCGTGTCCTTAGATGTCGAGAGTCTTGGGCTGTTGGGCGCTGTGCGGATGCTCTGCACCCCCATAGACCTTGAGCTTCTTGATCATGGCGTAACCGAGCGGGCCTTTGGGCAGCATGCCCTTGACTGCCAGTTCCAGCGCACGGCCGGGGTGACGCGCCTGCATATCCTTGAATTTGGTGGCGTAGATGCCGCCGGGATAGCCGGTGTGACGGTAGTAGGTCTTGTCGTTGGCTTTGTTGCCGGTCACACGAATTTTGGAGGTGTTGACGACAATGATGAAGTCACCGGTATCGACGTGCGGGGTGTAGATGGGTTTGTGTTTGCCACGCAGACGGAGGGCCACTTCGCTGGCGACCCGACCGAGAACCTTGTTCTCTGCGTCAATCACGAACCACTCATGCACGACTTCGGCCGGTTTGGCGCTGAAGGTTTTCATGGTTGTTCCTATGAACGATGTTTGAGCGAGATATGAATGAGCCCACCAGTGATGTGCGGCAGCGGGCCTCAATGTCGAGATGTTCTTCAAAGTTGAGACGCTCTGCCCCGCGCCCGCCGGCATGGGTTTTCTGGCCCCCGCTCGAAGCCAAACGCATCATTATAGACAGGTGAGCGGGTTTGTCACTGGCAAGTGCTTGATTTTCAGGCGCGTTGTGGCGGCAAGGGCGCGGCAATGTCCCTGTTCCTTGTGTTTGCAGGGGCAGCGCCTAAACTATGTGGCCTATGCTGCATTGCAGCAATCTTGCTTCTATTCGATATGACTCAGCCTCCCGAGACCGCCCCCTTGCAAGCCACAGGCAGCGCGTCGGCCGTCCCGCCCCGCGCTCGGCATCTGTCCGCGCCGATCATCCCGATTCGCCCGATCGGGCCGGAACATCGCGAGCAGTTGCTGCGGCATTTTCTGGCGCTGGGGCCGGATGATCGCTATATGCGCTTTGGCTACGCCGCGAGCGACGAGCGCGTGCGTCTTTACGTCGATTCCATCCGCTTTGAATCGGACGAGATTTTTGGCGTGTTCAACCGCAAGCTGGAGTTGCTGGCGGTGGCGCATATCGCCATTGAACCGGGGCAGACGGAGCGGGCGGAGTTTGGCGTATCGGTGCTGCCCAAAGGCCGCGGGCTGGGCATCGGCACGCGCTTGTTTGCACGCGCGGCGGTGGACGCGCGCAACCGCGGGCTGCGAGTGCTTTACATGCAGTGCCTGAGCAGCAATGCCGCGATGCTCAAAATCGCGCGCCGGGCCGGCATGAAAGTGCATAACGAGGGCGGCGAAACCGAAGCGTATCTAGAGTTGCCGGAAGACAACTACCAGAGCCACTTCAATGCGCTGATGGAAAACCAGACCGGTCAGATCGACTACTGGGTAAAGGCGGCGATGCGCCAATGGCGTTGTTTCTGGCTGTTCGGTCGCTGCAGCGACACGGCCTGAACCGACCTTACCGCAGCCAGCGGGCGACGGCCAGGGTGCGCCAGCCATTGAACTGCTGCCACACGGCCATGGTGCTCCCCACCGCATCGATGGCCAGCGCGGGAAAACTGGCCTGTACCGTGGCGCTCGGGTCGGACAAGGTCTGCGGCGCCTGCCAGCGCTGCTCGGCCGGGTTGTAGCGCGCGGTCTGCACCTGCATTCCGCTGGGCCCGTCTTGATACCAGGCGCAACGCACATTGCCCGCCGCATCGGTCACCAACACCGGGTTGCCCGCGCTGCGCAGCGCGGGGTCGTCGATCTGCTGCGGCGGCGACCAGCGAGCCGAGGCGGTATCCGCGCCAGCATCGCGCCGGGCGGCGAGTATGGCGTAGCGCACCGGGCCGCCCTGCGCCGACTTGGCCTGTTCCCACACCAGCGTGAGATCGCCCGCGGCATCGGCGGTGAGCGCGGGCGAAAGCGCCGGGCCGGTGAAGGCCGTGCTGTGCTGAATCTGCGGCGCGCTCCAGCGAAACGCAGCGCCGCTGCCCTCGGGCAGAAGCTGGCTGACGGCAATGCGCCGCATCGCATCCCGGCCCTGCACCCATGCGGCGACGATGGCCTCTTGCGGTGTAGCCGTGAGCGCAGGGCTTGTGGCTGCGATGCCCTCTGCGCTGAGACGCCGTGGCGCACCCCACGACTGGCCGGAAGGCTGCAACGCCGCGGCAAACACCGCCTCGCGCCCGGAAGGCCCCTGCTGCCAGGCGGCTACCACCCGCCCTTGCGGCGTGGCGGCAATCACCGGGTTATAGGCATTGGCAGGGCCGCGATCAACGGGCTGCGCGGGCAGCCATCGCAGCGCTGCCTGTTGCCAATGGGCCGCATAAATGGCGGTGTGATGGCCGTTGGGCTGCTGCCAGACCACGGTGACATTGCCCGCGGCGTCGGCGGCGAGTTGGGGATTGGTGGCGTTGCCGGGCAGCGCGGGTTGATCGAGCCGCTGCGGGGCCTGCCACGCGCCGCCATCGCTGCGCGCCGCAAATACGGCGTTGCGGCCATCCACCGCCTGAAACCACACGACGGTGAGGCGCCCCTGGCGATCCGCCGTGATGGCGGGAATGCTCGACGCCCCAGCTTGCGGCCCTTGCAGGTCGATGGCTTGCGGGCGGCTCCAGACCTGCGTGTCCGGGTTGAAGCGCGTGGCCAGAATGGCGCGGCGGCCCGCATCGTCCTGAAACCACACCGCGACGAAGCCACCGTCGGCCGTTGCCGCCACTTGCGCGCCGCTGACGGGCAGATCGACTTGGTGCGCTGTACGGCTGTCGTCGATCTGCACGGGCGCACTCCATGCGCTGCACGCGGTGGTGAAGCGGCTGCGCACGCGCTCTGGCGCATTCAGCGAGAGGGTGTAGGTGGTGCAGCCAACCAAGGGCACGGTGGGCTCGAACACTGCGCGGTCGCCCGAGGTGCGCACCAGGCCGCGAACCGCAGCCCCGTCCGGGGCGAGCAGCAGCAAGCGGTCTGCCGTGATGGCGGCCGCCTGCGCGGGGGCGGCAAAGCGAAACCCGGGCGTCACCGTGCGGGCCACATCGCTGGCGCCGGAGGCCGGCAAGGGCTCGGGTGCGCTTTGCGCGTTCGCCGTACCCGCAACGGCGCACAGCACCACGATGACCGAAAATTGCTCGATCCAGCGCCTGCGCATCACAGCCTCCCCATGAACTTCATCAGCCAGCGGGTACGCGGCCCGTAGGGCGGCGCGGCAAGACCGACGCCGGAGAACCGCGTCTGAAACAGCACGGGCTTGAGTTTGCTGAAGGTATCGAATCCCCAGCGGCCGTGATAGCTGCCCATGCCGGACGCCCCAACGCCGCCAAAGGGCAACTCGTCTTGCGCAAAGTGCAGCAAGGTGTCGTTGACCGTCACGCCGCCGGCATGGGTGTGCAGCAGGGCATCGGCGGTGCGCTGGCGGTCGTGGTCGAACCAGTACAGCGCCAGCGGGCGCGGCTGGCTGCGTAGATGGGCCAGCGCCTGCGCCAGATCGTCATAGGCCACCACGGGCAGCAGCGGGCCGAAGATTTCTTCGTTCATCAAGCGCACCGAGGCCGGGGCGTCGCACACCAGCGCGGGCGCGAGGCGGTGACGCAGATCGTCGGCTTGCACGCCGTCGAACAGGGCATGCACCTGCGCCCCGGCGGCGCGAGCTTCGCCCAGCAGGCCGAGCAGACGGCTGTATTGGCGATGGTCGATGATGCTGGTGTAGTCGGGGCTGCGCAGGCCGTCGGGATAGAGTTTTTGCGCCGCGGCGCGACAGGCGGCAAGCCAGTCAGACTGCTGCGCACGCGGCACAAGCACATAGTCGGGCGCGATGCAGGTCTGCCCGGCGTTGAGCAGCTTGCCGTAGAGGATGCGCTGGGCCGCGTGCGCCAGGTCGTAACCCGGCGTGATGACGGCGGGCGATTTGCCGCCGAGTTCCAGCGTGACGGGAGTGAGGTTGGCCGCAGCCGCCGCCATGACGCGCTTGCCCACCCCGGTGGAGCCGGTGAACAGCAGGTGGTCGAACGGCAAGGCGCTGAAAGCGGCGCCGATTTCTGCATCGCCCTGCACCACCGCCACTTCGTCAGGCGCAAAGGTTTGCCCGGCCCGCTGCGCGAACACCGCGCTGAACGTGGGCGTGAACTCGGAGAGCTTGACCATCGCCCGGTTGCCCGCAGCCAGCGCCGCCGTCAGCGGCGCCACGGCCAGCACCAGCGGATAGTTCCAAGGCGCAATGACGCCCACCACGCCCAGCGGCTGGGGCAGCACTCGCGCCCGGGCGGGAAAAAACCAGCGTGAAACGGGGGCGGCGCGCGGACGCATCCAGCCTTTGCCGTGCTTGAGCGCATCGGCGATGCCCGTCAGGCTGGGCACGAGTTCGAGCATGCCGGTTTCGGGCGGCGGGCGGCCGCCGAAATCGGCATCGATGGCCACGGCGAACTCGGCCGCATGAGTGCGCAGCAAGGCCTGCAGTCGTCGCAGCCGGTCGCGTCGCAGCGTCCAGTCGGGATAGGGCGCGGCGTCGAACGCCGCCCGCAGCACGCTGAAAGTCTGCTGGAGTGAAGCGGCGAAATCAGGGGCGCGATCCATGGCTTTGGCGGCAAACTGAACATGCAGCGGAGCATGGTAAGTCGGATACCGCCAGCATGAAGAATTGGTTTGCCATGCCCCGCCCGGCAAAACCCCTTCGCTGAATCGGGTATCAAAAAACAACTCAGGCAGTATTTGCCTAAGCAATAAACTGCGCGGCATGAATTCTTCCGCCCCCACTCCCACCCACGCAGCCGCGCCGCGTTTCTATGACGGTTCAGAGTATGCCAAGGACAACTCGGTCGGCTTTCTGATGAAAGTCGCGCTGGCAGTGCTGGTGCGCAATCTGGAGCATCAACTGCAGGGGCTCGACCTCACCGGCTCGCAATGGCATCCGCTGCTGCATGTGCACCAAGGCTGCGACACCGTGGCCGCCTGCGCCCGCGAAATGCAGACTGACGCCGGCGCCATGACCCGCATGCTCGACCGCCTGGAAGCCAAGGGCCTGCTGGTGCGCGAGCGCAGTTGCAGCGACCGCCGCGTGGTCAACCTCTCGCTCACCCCGCGCGGCAGCGAGGTGGCGGCGCAAATTCCGCATGTGCTCTCCGAGGTGCTCAACGACCATCTGCGCGGCTTCAGCCCCAAGGAGTTTGCCCAGTTGCTCGACCTGTTGCGGCGCTTCATCGCCAATGGCGAGGCGCTGGCCGAAGCCAACAAGGCCGCCCCCGGCCCGCAACTGGTGGTGCAGGAACGCGACCCCGAAGAAAACAACGACAACAACCCCTCCTGACCCGTTCTCATCATGCTCAACAGACCTTTCGTTCGATCCGCCACGCTGGCCGCGCCGCTGCTGGCCGCCCTGCTGCTGGCGGGCTGCGCCAGCACCGAAGGTATCGCGCCCACGGCCCAGCTCACTCGTCCGCAGCAACTCGGCTTGCAGCCGGTGCAGACCGCCTTTCCCAAGGCCGACTGGTGGGCCGACTTTCACGATCCTGAACTCGACCGCCTGATCGCCACCGCCCTGACCGACAACCCCAGCTTGCAAGTCGCCCAGGCTCGGCTCGAACAGGCCCGTGCGCAGGTGCAGGGCGCGGGCAGCGCGCTCAAGCCCAAGCTGGGCGCAGCGGTGAGCTCCACTCGCCAGCAGTTCAGCAACAACTACATCTACGGCCCCTACGGCAGTAACTGGTATTACGACAACTCAGCGCTGCTGCAAGGCAGCTGGGAGTTGGACTTTTTCGGTAAGAACCGGCAGACGCTGCAAGCCGCCATCGGCGAAGCCCACGCCGCCGCGGCGCAGGAGCAGGCCGCGCGGGTGCTGCTCGCATCCAACGTAGCCAGCGCTTATGTGAACCTTGCGCGACTGATCGCCATCCAGAACGTGCTGCAGCAAACCCTGCAGCAGCGCGAGCACATGCTCAAACTGGTGCAGGACCGCGTGCGCGCCGGTCTGGAAACCACGGTGCAGGAGAAGCAGGCGCGGGCCGAAGTGCCGCAGATCCGTCTGCAGCTCGACCAGACTGCGGTGCAGATCACGCAGGCGCGCAATCTGCTGGCCGCGCTCACCGGCCAGGGCCCGCAGGCCACGGCCACGCTCGCCCCGCAGCTCTCCGCCCTGCCGACCCTGAACCTGCCCGACACGCTGCCCGCCTCGCTGATCGGCCGCCGCGCCGACATCGTCGCTGCGCGCTGGCAGGTGGAAGCCGCGCTGCACGGCGTGAAGGCGGCCCGCGCAGCGTTTTACCCCGACGTCAACCTCACGGCGTTCGCCGGGTTCTCTGCGCTGGGCTTCAGCCAATGGCTGACCGGCGGCAGCCAGACCCTGGGCGTCGGCCCCGCACTCACCCTGCCGATCTTCGAGGGCGGCGCGCTGCGCGCCCAGCTTCGCGGCAAATCGGCGCAGGCGGACGCCGCCATCGCGCAATACAACGGCACGCTGGTGGACGCAGTGCATGAGGTCGCCGACGCCATCGCCGCGCGGCAATCCATCGGTCAGCAGATCGCGCAACAGCAGCAGGCGCTCGATGCCGCGCAGGACGCGCTGCGCCTGGTCGATCAGCGCTACAAGGCCGGGCTGTCGAACTACCTCACCGTGCTCACGGTTCAGTCGAGTGTGCTCAAGCTGCAGCAGGCCGGGGTGGACTTGAAAGCGCAGGCGCTGGCCGACGACGTGGCGCTGATTCGCGCCCTGGGCGGGGGCTACAACGCGCCGAAGATGCCCGAGCAGGTTCCTGCGAAATCCTCCTGACCCACGCTTTGACTTCTCCTTCTAAAAACGAATCGAATCCCAACGGAGTGCATCCATGAGTACCCCAGAAAGCAATAAAACAGAAGGCGCGGCCCAGCCCGCCGAAAATGGCAACGGAAGCGGCAACGGCAAGGCCGCCAAGCGGCGGCGGCTGATGCTGTTGGCCATCGGCTTTTTCGTCATCGTCGGCGCCGTCTATGGCGGCTATCACTACTGGGAATCCCTGCGCTACGCCTACACCGATGACGCCTATGTGCAGGGCAATCTGGTGCAAGTCACGCCGCAGGTGGGCGGCACGGTGACCGCCATCGACGCCGACGATACCCAGCTGGTCAAGTCCGGCCAGCCGTTGGTGCAGCTCGACGGCGCCGACACCCATGTGGCGCTGCAACAGGCCGAGGCCCTGCTGGCGCAGGCGGTGCGTCAGGTGCGGGTGAGCTTTGCCAACAACGGCACCCTGGCTGCCCAGGTTGCCGTGCGGCAGACCGATGTCAGCGTCGCGCAGGCCAATGTAGCCAAGGCGCAGGATGCGCTGCGCCGCCGCCAAGAGCTGGCGGGTACCGGCGCGGTGGGCGCTGAGGAACTGCGGCAGGCACAGATTGCCTTGCAATCCGCCCAAGCCGCGTTGACCACCGCGCAGGCCGGGGTGAAAGCCGCGCAGGAGCAACTCGCCGCCAGCGAAGCGCTGACCGCGGGCACGGTCATCGCCAACAACCCCTCGGTCAAGCTGGCCGCGGCCAAGCTGCGCGAGGCCTATCTGGCGTATGAACGCACCACCATTCCGGCGCCGGTCAGCGGCGTGGTGGCGCGGCGCACGGTGCAGCTCGGCCAGCGCGTGGCGCCCGGCCAGCCGCTGATGTGGGTAGTGCCGTTGAACGATGTGTGGATCGACGCCAATCTGAAGGAAACCCAGCTGCGCGACGTGCGCATCGGCCAGAAGGCCACGGTGACTGCCGACACCTATGGCGGCAGCTTCACCTACACCGGCCATGTGGTCGGACTGTCGGCAGGCACCGGTGCGGCGTTCTCGCTGTTGCCCGCGCAGAACGCCACGGGCAACTGGATCAAGGTGGTGCAGCGCCTGCCGGTGCGCGTGGCGCTCGATCCCAAGCAAGTCGCCAGCCACCCGCTGCGCGTGGGCATGTCCACCGAAGTGACCATCGACATCAGCGACCACAAAGGCCCGCTGGTCATGGACGAGCCGCCCACCAAGCCCGCCGCCCGCACCGACATTTACGCCGCCGACTGGCAGAAGGCCGACGCCCTGGTGAACGCCATCATCGCCGCCAACGCAGGCAGCAAGCGCTAAAGAGGCCAACATGAAACAGCCCCCTCGCTCGCTTTGCTCGCTGCCCCCCACGGGGGGTGTCAGCTCCTTCGGAACGGCCGTGCGGAGCTGACATGGCCACTACGCAAGAAATTGAAGAAAGCGCGGCCGGCGCCTTGCCGAGTCCGGCACCCGCCAAAACCACGCCGACGCACATGACGCCCTTGACCGGCAGCGCGCTGGTGCTGGGCACCATCGCCCTGTCGCTGGCGACCTTCATGAACGTGCTCGACACCTCGATTGCCAACGTGTCGATTCCCGCCATCGCGGGCGACCTGGGGGTGAGTTCGTCGCAGGGCACCTGGGTCATCACCTCGTTCGGGGTGGCCAACGCCATCGCCGTGCCGCTCACCGGCTTTCTCACCCAGCGCTTCGGCGCGGTGAAGGTGTTTCTCACCAGCATTCTGCTGTTCACCCTGTTCTCGTTTTTGTGCGGGCAGGCGCCGAGCATCGAAATTCTCATCCTGTTCCGCGTGCTGCAGGGCGCCAGCGCCGGACCGATGATTCCGCTCTCACAAACCCTGCTGCTCTCCAGCTATAAACCCGCGCGTGCCGGCATGGCCATCGCCATGTGGTCGATGACCACGCTGATCGCCCCCATCATGGGGCCGCTGCTCGGCGGCTGGATCACCGACAACATCTCCTGGCCGTGGATTTTCTATATCAACGTGCCCGTGGGCCTGCTGGCCGCGGCGGTCACGGCGTCGATCTACCTGCGACGCGAAACGCCCATCCGCAAACTGCCGATCGACTGGACCGGACTGGGGCTGTTGGTCATCTGGGTAGGCTCGCTGCAGATCATGCTCGACAAGGGGCAGGAACTCGACTGGTTCTCCAGCCCGGTCATCATCGCGCTGGCCGCCGCGGCCGTGGTGGGCTTCGTGCTGTTCCTGATCTGGGAAATCTACGACGAGCATCCGGTGGTCGATCTCACCCTGTTCAAGATCCCGACCTTCACCATCGGCACCATCTTGCTGGCGCTGGCCTACGGCATGTTCTTCGGCAGCCTGGTGCTGCTGCCGCTGTGGCTGCAGGAGTTCATCGGCTACACCGCCACCGACGCGGGCGAGGTGCTGGCCTGGGTGGGCTTGTTCGCGCTGATTCTCTCGCCCATTATCGGGCGCTATCTGCCCGTGCTCGATTCGCGCTGGGTCACCACGTTTTCCTTCCTGGTGTTCGCCGTCGTGTTCTATATGCGCTCGCAGTTCACCACGGGCGACAGCTATTGGGAATATTCCATCCCCACGGTGATTCAGGGCATCGCGACGGCGACTTTCTTCATCCCGCTGCTGGGCATCATCCTCGGCGGACTGCCGTCGCACCGCATCGCGGCGGCTTCGGGGCTATCGAACTTCGCGCGCATCACCGCAGGTTCGTTCGGCACCTCGATCTATACCACCTTGTGGACCGACCGCGCCGATCTGCACCATGAGCAGCTGGTCACGCACATCTACGCGGGCAGCCCGGTGGTCGAGCCCATACTCCACGGCATGCAATCTCAGGGCTTCAGTTATGAGCAGGCTTTGGGTGTGATCAACCGCCTGATCGACCAACAGGCGTACACCCTCGCGGTGGACGACATGTTCCGCCTCAGCGCCTGGCTGTTTGTCGCCATGATCGTGCTGGTCTGGTTCATCAAACCCTCCAAGAGCAGCGCCGGCGGTGAGGCCGCAGCAGGCGCGCACTAAAAACATCTTTTCTCAAGAACCCCAAAGAGGTCTGCGATGCAAAACCCAACTTCTCAAAATCCTCATCGGCCCAAGCAAGGGGCGAATCGGCCCGGGCTCACCCCAGCGGCGCTGCGCCGCGCGGCCCTTGCCGCCGCCCTGCTGTTCACCACGGGGCTGGGGTCGGCGCAGGCCACCGAGCTTTCCGCGCTCTGGGGTATCGACAAGGGCCACAGCTACAGCAATGCAACGCTGGCCCTTCAATCCGGCCCGCTGTGGCAACACGATTTCGCGCATAGCCGCCTCGACGTGGTGCTCGAAGCCTCGTTGGGGCAAGTGAGCAGCTCGGAAGGCCCCGGCAGCCGTCACCTCACCCACGTCGGGCTCACGCCCTTTGCGCGCTGGTGGTTTGCGCCGCAGACGGCGATGGAATTCGGCATCGGCGCCAACCTGTTTTCGGGCACGACCCTCGGTGCCAAGCGAATCTCCACCGCCTACCAGTTCGGCGATTCCATCGGCCTGCTGCATCGCTTCGCGGGCACGCCTTGGACGCTGGGCGCGCGCCTCACCCATTACTCCAACGCCGACATCAAGCGCCCCAACCCGGGGCAGGACTATGTGCAACTGCGGGTGGGCTACACCTTCTGAAAGGCGGGTGCAGGGCTGCGGCACAATGCGGGCACCATGCTCGACAACCCGCCCGAACCCACCCGCATCATCGCCATCCGTCATGGTGAAACCGACTGGAACGCCGCTTCGCGCATCCAGGGTCATACCGATATTGCGCTGAACGCGCGCGGGCTGGAGCAGGCCCGGCTGGCCGCCCGCGCCTTGGCCGATGAGCCCTTGGCCGCCGTGTACGCCAGCGATCTGCAACGGGCCTGGCAGACGGCGGAAGCAATTGCCGCGCCGCACGGCCTGAGCGTCATACGCGACCCCGGCCTGCGCGAGCGCTGCTTCGGCGCGTTCGAGGGCCATAGCTTCGCCGCGCTGGAACCGCTGCACCCCGAACTGTGCGCCCGCTGGCGTCACCGCGACCCGACCTTCGCCGCCCCCGGCGGAGAAACCCTGCGCGACTTCGCCGACCGCGCCCAGACTACCTTGCGGCGCAATGCCGCGCGCCATCCCGGCCAGCTCATCGTCGTCGCTGTGCATGGCGGCGTGCTCGATGCCTTCTACCGCGCCGCCACCGGGCAGGAACTGCAGGCGCCGCGCAGTTTCGAACTGCGCAATGCCGCGCTCAACCGCCTGCTCTACGCCCAAGGCCAGCTCACCCTGGTGGGTTGGGGCGATACTGCGCATCTCGATCGCAGCCTGAATGAAGGCGTGCAATAGTGCCAGCTTCACCGTTTTTTCTGCGCTGAATCCATCAAGAAAAGGGTCACGAGTCGCTAGACTGCAGCTTTTGTTTCTGTTCGCTCCACCCCGCCATGACTGCTGCCCGTACCCGTCTGTTTTCATCTCTCTTGGGGCTCACCCTTGCACTGAGTAGCCTTTCGGCCCAGGCCGGGCTGGGCCGTCCGTTGTCAGAAGCGGCCCAGGACGGCAATCCGGTGAGTCAGGTGCAACGTGTCGCAGCGCAGGCCACGTCCGGCCCGACTGCAACCCGCAATGCGTCGGCCGTTCAATCGCAAACCGTGCAAACGCCGCAGGGCGTGACGGTCACGGAATATGCCAACGCGGCGGGCACGGTGTTCGCCATCACCTGGAAGGGGCCATTCAAGCCCAATCTGCAACAACTGCTCGGCAGCTATTTCGCCCCCTACGTCCACGCCGCCCAGACGCAGACGCAACAGCTCAATGTCTCGCAGGTGGCGAGCAGCGACATCGTCGTGCACAGCGCGGGCCGCATGCGCGGCTTTCTTGGCGTAGCCTGGGTGCCCACGCTGGTTCCTGCCGGTTTCGACCCCGCCAGCCTTCAGCCCTGAGGCTGCGCCGCCATGTTGACCGGACTGCGCTCCTGGCGCCTTAGCCGCCGCTGGATGCGTCTGGCCGCCCCCGCTGCGCTGGCTGGCCTGCTGTTGACCGGCTGCGGAGGCGGCGGCAGCAGCGCGCCACCACCGCCACCATCTGTCACCCTGAGCAGCCCCGCAACGGGCAGCAATGTGGCGGCGGTCAGCATTCGTCAGCTCCAGAGCGCCCCCAGCATCACGGCGAACACGCCCTATGTCGATGTGAAGGTCTGCGATGCCAGCGGCAACTGCCAGACCATTCCCGACGTGATGGTGGATACCGGCTCGGCGGGGCTGCGGCTTTTTGCCAACAAGGTCGCACTCAATCTCCCTGGCATTGCCTCGGGCGGCGGCACGCTGGCCGCCTGCGCCCAGTTCGCCTCGGGCTATGCCTGGGGCAGCATGCACCTGGCCACGGTGCAAGTCGGCGGCGAGGTCACGACCACGGCCATCCCCGTTCAGTTCATGAACGACCCCGCACTCCCCGCCGCGCCTTCGACCTGCGCCGCACAGGGCATCGACTTCGCCACCCGCTTCGCCCCGGTGGCCAACGGCATTCTGGGCATCAGCAATTTCATTCACGACTGCGGCGCAGGCTGCACCGCGGCCACGCCAGCCGCCGACCGCCCTGCGATGTATTACCGCTGCGCGAGCGGCGCTTGCAGCCAGACCAGCGCCGAACTTTCGCAACAGGGCACCAACCCCATTTCCGCGTTTGCCGTGGACAATAACGGCAGCATTCTCACACTGCCCGCCGTGGCGCCCGGTGGCGCTGCCAGCGCGACCGGCACGCTGGTGTTCGGCATCGGCACGCAATCCAACAACGCGCTGCCCGCGGGCGCCGAAATTTTCCCCATCGGGCAAGATGCCTACATCGACGGCCGCATCGATGGCGTGATGGGCCGCGGCTTCATCGACAGCGGCTCCAACGGCTACTTTCTCGACCTCGACCCCAGCGTCGCCCGCTGCACGCCCAACGCCGCATTCAGTTGGTACTGCCCCAGCAGCCCTGTTGCGCTCACCGTTCAGCTCAGCGGCGCCTCCAGCGCGCAGACCCTGGTCATCGGCAATGCGCAGACCATGTTCGACCAACAGTTCACCGCCCTGCCCGCTCTGGGCGGCACCGCCGCCATCGCCCAGTTCGCCGATCTCGGCCTGCCCTTTTTCTACGGCCGTCCCATCGCCACCGGGTTGGAGGACAGCAGCAGCGCCAGCGCGCCCTACGGCTACTGGGCGTTCTGAAGCCGATGGACACTGTCATCTGAGCTGCGGTTCAATGATTCGGCGATGACCACCGACTTGTATTTAACCTAGCCCCGAGGCCGCAACCATGCCGCAAGCAAGCCGATCCGCCTTTTTCCGCGCAGCATCCGTCATCGCCGCTTTGAGCACAGCACTGTTGCTCGCGGCTTGCGGAGGAGGCGGTGGCTCCGGCGGCACGGACAGCCCCTCACCCACACCGAGCTACAACACCGATCTCAGCAACATCAGCCCCGGCAACAACACAAACTTGGGCGGGGTTGCTGGTCTGCCCACCGCCACTGGCAGCAACGTCGTCCCCGTCAGCATTCGCCAACTCGGCAGCAACACCACCACGCTCACGGCGAACACGCCTTACGTCACCGTCACGGTCTGCGCGCCAGGCGGCAGTCCTTGCCAGTCCATCCCAGACGTGCTGGTGGACACCGGCTCGCAGGGGCTGCGGCTGTTTTCCGCTGCACTCAACAACGCTCAACTGAGCGCTCTACCCCAAATCACCAACGGCAGCTCCACCTTGGCGGCCTGCGCGCAGTTCGCCTCGGGCTATGCCTGGGGCAGCATGCGGCAGGCCATCGTGCAGATCGGGGGTGAAGCCACCACGACCGCGATCCCGATCCAGATCATGGATGACGCCGCGCTGCCCGCAGCGCCCAGCAGTTGCAGCGGCACGGGCGGGGTCGATTTCGCCAGCAATTTTTACGGCATCGCCAACGGCATTCTGGGCGTGAGCAATTTGAAGTACGACTGCGGCAGCGCCTGCGCTCAAAGCGCCAAACCGGGGGTGTATTTCGCCTGCACCGGCAGTACCTGCACGGGGACGACAGTGGACACTTCGCTGCAAGGCATCAACCCCATCGCGGCATTCGCCACGGACAACAACGGCAGCATCCTCGCCCTGCCCGGCGTGCCGCTGCCCCTTGGCGCGCCCAGCGCAAACGGAACGTTGATTTTCGGCATCAATACGCAGGCCAACAACACGCTGAGCGGCGCGCAGCTTTATCCGCTCGACAGTGCGGGCAATCTGTCTCTGACCCTGAATGGAACGCCCGTCTCGGGCTTCGTTGACAGCGGCTCCAACGGTTATTACCTGGCGCTCAGCGGCGTGCCGACCTGCTCGCAGACCTCAAGCTTTTACTGCCCGTCGCAGGCATTCAGCCTGGCGGCCAGCCTGCAGTTGGCTGACCGCTCCTATGGGCCGACGCAGAACATCGTGATCGGCAATGCGCAAGAGATGTTCCAGACACAAAACGCCGCCCTGCCCGCGTTGGGCGGAACGGCGGCCATTCCGGGTTTCGTGGATCTGGGGCTGCCGTTTTTCTACGGCCGTTCAATCGCCACGGGACTGGAAGGCAGCAACGCCAGCGCGCCGAACGGCTATCTGGCGTATTGATCTCGCCGGACCTCAGCCGCCGAACAGATCGCCGCCCGGGCGCTGCGGCGCGGCCAGGCCGAGATGGGCGTAGGTTGCCGCGGTGGCGATGCGCCCGCGCGGGGTACGCTGCAAGTAGCCCTGCTGGATGAGGTAGGGTTCGATCACGTCTTCGATGGTGTCGCGCTCTTCGCCAATGGCCGCGGCCAGATTGTCCAACCCCACCGGCCCGCCGTCGAAGCGGTGTACCACCGCTTCGAGCAGCTTGCGATCCATCACGTCGAAACCCAGCGGATCGACGTCGAGCATGCGCAGTGCGGCATCGGCCACTTCGGCGCTGATTCTCCCGGCGGCTTTCATGTCGGCATAGTCGCGCACCCGGCGCAGCAGGCGGTTGGCGATGCGCGGCGTGCCGCGGGCGCGGCGGGCAATCTCGACCGCGCCGTCCGGGTCGATGACGGCGCCGAGCAACTTGGCCGAACGCAGCACGATGCGAGTCAATTCCTCGGCGGTATAAAACTCCAGCCGCGCGACGATGCCGAAACGGTCGCGCAAGGGGTTGGTCAACATGCCTGCGCGCGTGGTGGCGCCAACCAGGGTGAAGGGCTGCAGGTCGATTTTCACACTGCGCGCGCCCGGCCCTTCGCCGATGAGGATGTCGATCTGATAATCCTCCAGCGCCGGATAAAGAATCTCCTCGACCACCGGCGAGAGGCGGTGAATCTCGTCGATAAACAGCACGTCGTTGCGCTCCAGATTGGTCAGCAGCGCGGCCAGATCGCCCGCGCGTTCGAGCACCGGGCCGGAGGTCGAACGCAGGTTGACGCCCATTTCCCGCGCCACGATGTGCGCCAGCGTGGTCTTGCCCAGACCCGGCGGGCCGAACAGCAGCACGTGGTCGAGAGCTTCTTCGCGCTTGCGCGCCGCGCCGATGAAAATGTCGAGCTGCTCACGCACCCGCGCCTGGCCGACATAGTCGTCGAGCTGCTGCGGGCGCAGCGCACGCTCGGCCACGGCCTCCTGCGGCGACACGGCCGCAGCATCGATCACCCGCGCGGGGCTGGCAGCAAAGGCATCAGGTTGAATGGGCACGGCAGGCGGCGCGAAGAACTGGAAATCCGCACAGCATAGATCAACCGCGCAGCAGCGCTTCTTCCGCCACGGCCAGCGCATCGGGCAGGCCGGAAAGCACCACGGTATCGCCCTCTTGCAGCAGCAGGGTGGGAGCGGGTTTGAGCACCTGACCGTTGCTGCGCCGCACCTGCGTGACGCGCGCGCCCTCGCGGCTGACCGCACGCAGCATCTGCCCCACGGCGGCGGCTTCGGCGGTGAGGGTGATCGATTGCAGGCGCGGCTGATCGGCGTCGTCCAGCGAGGCATCGTCGCTGCCGTGAAACCAGTCGCGCAGCAGGCTATAGCGCTGCGCGCGCGCATGTCGCACCCGTTTGAGCACGCGCGGCAGCGGCACGCCCACCAGAGCCAGGGTGTGAGAGGCCAGCATCAGCGAGCCTTCGAGAATTTCGGGCACCACCTCGGCAGCGCCAGCCTGGCGCAACTCTTCCAGCGGGCCATCGTCCATGGTGCGCACCACCACTGGCACATGCGGCGCATGCTCGCGCATGAGATGCAAGATGCGCAGCGCCGAATGCGTCTCGACATAAGTGATGACCAGCGCACTCGCCCGCTGCAAGCCAGCCGCTTGCAGCGTGGCCAGCCGGGTGGAATCGCCATACACCACGTTCTGCCCGGCGGCCTTGGTCTGCGCCACCCGGTCGGGATCGAGGTCGAGCGCAAGGTGCGCAATGTGCTCGGTATCGAGCAGGCGCGCCAGATTCTGCCCGCAGCGGCCGAAGCCGCAGATGATGACGTGGTTCTGCGCCTTGATGGAACTGCGCGCGATATTGGTGAGCTGCAGCGAGGCGAGCATCCAGTCGGCCGACGACACCTTCAGCACGATGCGGTCGATGTACTGCCCCAACAGAGGGGTGTAGAGCATGGAAATGACCATGGCCGCCAGCACCGGATTGAGCACTTCGGGCGGAATAAGTTTGTTGCCCGAAGCGATATTGATCAGCACGATGCCGAATTCACCCGCAGGCGCCAGCCACAGCGCCACCCGCAGGCTCAAGCCGGGCGGCGTCTTGCGCAGACGCTCGATGCTGAACACCAACGCGGCCTTGACCAGCGGAGGCAGCACGGCCAGCAGCAGCACCAGCCACCACTGCGCCAGCACCAGCCGCCAGTCGAGCAGCATGCCGATAGTGATGAAAAACAGCCCGAGCAGCACGTCGCGGAAGGGGCGAATATCCGCCTCCACCTGCGCTTTGTAGGGCGTTTCGGCAATGAGCATGCCGGCCAGAAATGCGCCCAGCGCCAGCGACAGCCCGGCCAGCTCGGTGATCCAGGCCAGCCCCAAGGTGAGCAGCAGCAGGTTGAGCATGAACAGCTCATCGGACTTGCGCTTGACCACGATGCGCAGCCAAGGCTGCAGCAAGCGCCCGCCTGCCAGCAAAATGACCGCCAGCACCAGCACCGCCTTGATGGCAGCAAACAGCAGCAGCCGCGGCAGATCGGCGCTGTGCGAAGCCAGCGCTGGAATCAGGATCAGCAGGGGCACCACCGCCAGATCCTGAAACAGCAGCACACCGATGATGTGACGGCCATGCTCCGAGTCGAGTTCAATTTTTTCCGCCAGCAGCTTGACCACGATGGCGGTGGACGACATGGCGAACGCGCCGCCGATGGCAATGCCCGCCGCAATCGCTTGCGACCAGAACTTTGGCATGAACCCGGCAAACGCCAAACTGGCCAGCAGCACCACCGCCAGGGTCGAGAGCATTTGCGCGGCGCCCAGCCCGAACACCAGCGAACGCATGGCCTTGAGCTGGCCCAGGCTGAATTCCAGGCCAATGGAAAACATCAGGAACACCACGCCGAATTCAGCCAGATGCTGCAACCCGGCCGTGTCTCCGGCCAGCGCCAGGGTGTTGGGGCCGATGACCACGCCTACTGCCAGATAGCCGAGCATGGGCGGCATGGACATGGCGCGAAACACAGCCACGCCAATCACGGCGGCAGCGAGGTAAAGCAGGGTGAGTTCGAGGCCGGTCATCTTGGAGAAAAAGGCTGGCGAAAATTTTGTATCTACCCGGCGCAGCATAAGTCATGCCCAAGTTCCCAACGCGGATCACACGTCGAGCCCGAAACCAATTACAATCGAATTCGTAGTAACGCAAAAGTAGGTCGTTTTGAAGAAGATCGTCGAAACCCAATCCGTCTGTTCTGCAGCGGTTTGCGGCCTGATTGAATTCCCCAAGTGATTTCTGGCGTGTTTCTGCACTGCGCTGGCATGTTGCTGCGCAGCTCATTCACTTTTTAGGAACTCAAAAATGGCTATGCAAACTGGCGCCGTCAAATGGTTTAACGAAAGCAAGGGCTTTGGCTTTATCGCCCAGGACGGCGGCGATGCCGATCTGTTCGTGCATTTCAGTGAAATTCAAGGCAATGGCTTCAAGACCCTGGCAGAAAACCAGCGCGTGCAATTCGAAGTCAAGCAAGGCCCCAAGGGCCTGCAGGCTTCGAACGTGACGCCGCTGTGATCATGATCTGATCCCGCAAGGGCTCAAACAAAAAACCGCAGCCTTGGCTGCGGTTTTTTTATTCCCGATGCGGGACAATGCACACAACAAGGAGCGTCATCATGCCCAAAGGTCAGCAACGGACGAACAAGGAAGTCAAAAAACCCAAGGCGGACAAATCTCCGCCCAAGCCAATTTCGCCAGATGCGGTGCGGCCGGAAATCGTCACCCTCGTGCCGGATCGTCACAAGAAAAAATGAGCGCCACGCCCGGTTGGGCGTTCTCTTTTCAGTGCGCGAGCTTGAGGCTCAGAATCCACTTCGCCAGATCGAGCGCCTGATGCGGGTTCAGGTAGCCGTCCGGGGCGTAAGCGGGCATCGGAATCACGCCCCATGTGCCTTGATGGCCGTTGAGAATCGCGTCTTGCAGAATGGCCGCAGCGTTGGGGTTGTGAGCGTAACGTTGCGCCACCGCGGTGTAAGCCGGCCCGACCTTCTTATGGTTGATGGCGTGGCACGAAAAACAGCCCTGCGACTCGGCCAGTTTTTGCATGTCGGAAGCGGTGGCGGCCCACGCGACGGCAACCGCTCCCCAGGCGAGCGCGCCGCCGATGACGATTCGACGCAGCCCAATCACTTGAATTGCTGCCCCATGGTGGCGCCCTTGGAGAGCTGGGTGAGATAGGCCACGAGGTCGATCATTTCCGGGCTGTTATACGCCGGGGGCTTGCCGACGATGCCGGCGCGCACGCAATGCACAATCTGCCGCTCCAGGGTGTAGACCGCGTGCTTCTTGGCCTTGAATTTCGGATAGTTGGCCGCCGCGCCGATCAGACTGGGCAGGTGAGCGCCCGCCGGGGTCGTGCCCTCGGTTTTGCCGCCGTCCGTGTGGCAGGCGGCGCAGGTCATGAGATGGCTGCTGAAGGCGTTGGTCGGCACCCAGGTCTGCTTGGTGCCGAAGGTGTCGTTGGCGAAAATTTGCGCGCCTTGCGCTGCGGCCTCGTCGATCGACGAGACTTTGGCCGTGGCGGTGAACTTGCCCGCCGGTGCGGTCGCGGCAAAGGCCGAGCCTGCTGACAGCGCCAAGGCGGTCATGCAGAGTGCGGGAATGAGCGATTTTGATGAACGCTTCAGTTGGAACATCGTTGTCTCCTCGCGCGGTTGCGCAGTTGCGTTTTTTGATTGTGCTGCGACTGCAAGCCGGTAGCGGTGAGAAGATGTGACAAGGTGCTTGCAGAGGTGTGCGCGGTGTCATCCAAACCCAGAACATGCGCTGCTAATCTTTGCGCATTCCGGCCATCAGCGAGCGCCCGTGCCCCTTCCCGAACAAGCTCATGAGAAAACGCAGGGCCGCCCCAAGTTTTCTTGCCCACCTGGCGGCTTGCAAGCCGCTCGGGAGGCGGCCGCTGCAAAGCGGTGGCCTGGGGGCGCTCTCTGGCATGCCCGCGAAGCGACTGACGCGCTGGCGGCCTTGCAAAGCGATGCGCAGCGCGGCCTGAGCGCGGACGAAGCCAGGCGGCGCCTGCGTGAGCAGGGCCCCAATAGCCTGCCCACCCCGCCCCGGCGTGGCCCTTTGCGCCGCTTCGCGCTGCAATTTCATAATCCGCTGATTTATGTGTTGCTCGCAGCAGGGTGGGTCACTTTGCTGCTGCGCGACTATGTGGACACCGCGGTCATCTTGGGAGTGGTGCTGATCAACGCCGTGATCGGCTTTGTGCAGGAGGGAAAGGCTGAGCAAGCGCTGGCCGCTGTGCGCGCCATGCTCGCCAGCCGGGCCACCGTGCTGCGCGACGGGGTGTATGCCGAGTGCGACGCGTCCGAGCTGGTGCCCGGTGACCTGGTATTGCTGGAATCCGGCGCCCGGGTTCCAGCCGACTTGCGCTTGCTGCAGGTCAAAAACCTGCGCATCGACGAATCTGCGCTGACGGGCGAATCAGTGGCCACCGAGAAGGACACCGCCGCAGTAGACCAGGCAACGCCCGTGGCGGAACGCCGCTGCATGGCCTACGCCGGAACCGTAGTGCGATACGGCCAGGGGCGGGGTGTGGTGGTGGAAACCGGGCGCACGACGGAAATCGGCCGCATCGGTGACATGGTGCGCGAGGCCGCCGTACTGGAAACCCCGCTGACGCGCCGCCTCGACCGCTTCTCGCGCCAGATCACCTGGGTGATTCTGCTGTTGAGCGCCCTGACCTTCGCCTTTGGGGTTGCCGTGCGGCATATGCCCATGTTCGATGTGTTTCTCGCCGTGGTCGGGCTCGCGGTTGCGGCGATTCCCGAGGGCCTGCCGGCCATCGTCACCATCGTGCTGGCGATCGGCACGCGCAATATGGCGCGTCAGCGCGCCGTGCTGCGTCGCCTTCCCGCCGTCGAAACCCTGGGCTCGGTCACCGTGATCTGCACCGACAAAACCGGCACGCTCACCCGCAACGAAATGACCGCGGTGCGGGTCATGCTGACGGGATGCGAACTCGCCGTCAGCGGCGCGGGCTACGCGCCGATTGGCGTGTTCACGTCCGCGGGCAAGCCGATCCATCCGGCGCAGCATGACCCGCTGCAGGCGCTTGCCACCTGCGCCTTGCTGTGCAACGACGCGCAATTGCAGCAAGATGCGCAGCAGCAATGGCAACTCGTCGGCGATCCCACCGAGGGCGCGCTGCTGGCGCTGGCCTACAAAGCCGGTCTCGACGGGGCGGCGCTGCGTGCGCAGTTTCCGCGGATCGATGCCATCCCCTTCGAATCCGAACTGCGCTACATGGCCACGCTGCATCGCGACCCGCAGGGCAAGGCGTTCATTCTGCTCAAGGGCGCGCCGGAACAGGTGCTGGCCTTGTGCACGCTGGAGGCGAATGACGCGCCGGTGGTGCAGTCCGACTGGCTCACGGCCATCGAGCGGGCAGCGCAATCGGGCTTGCGCGTGCTGGCGCTGGCACGCTGCGAAGCCGCCTCCGACCTGGCGCAACTCACTGTCGCCGACATCACGCCGCGGTTCACCCTGCTGGGCCTGGCGGGCCTGATCGATCCGCCGCGCGATGAGGCCGTTGCCGCAGTGGCCGAGTGCCAGCGGGCCGGACTGCGGGTGAAAATGATCACCGGCGACCACGCCGCAACCGCCGCAGCCATCGGTGCGCAGATCGGGCTGAATGCCGCGTTGCCGCTCGACGGCGCAAGCATCGACCCACTCGATGAGGCCGCCTTGCGCCGCGCCTTGCTCCAGACCGACGTCATCGCCCGCGCCAGCCCGGAACACAAACTCCGGCTGGTGCGCGCGCTGCAGGCCGATGGCGAGCTCGTCGCCATGACCGGCGACGGCGTGAACGACGCACCGGCGCTCAAGGCCGCCGACATCGGCGTGGCAATGGGGCGGCGAGGCACAGACGCCGCGCGCGAGGCCGCCGATCTGGTGCTCACCGATGACAACTTCGCCACCATCGGCCGCGCCGTGCGCGAAGGCCGCGCGGTATTCGACAACATCAAGAAGTCGCTGCTATTCATCCTGCCGACGAATATCGGCGAGGCTGGCGTGATTTTGTTCGCCCTGCTGGCAGGTCTGGCCCTGCCGGTTACCGCCAGCCAGATCCTGTGGGTGAACATGGTCTCCGCGGTCACACTGTCGCTGGCGCTGGCCTTCGAGCCGCCCGAAATCGACGTCATGCAGCGGCCGCCGCGCTCACCCGCCGAGCCGCTGATCACCCGCTCCATGCTGGTGCGCATCGGGTTCGTCAGCCTGCTGATGGGCGCAACAACCTTCGGCATTTTCGAGTGGGAACTGGCGCGCGGCAGCAGCCTTGAGTTTGCACGCACCGCAGCGGTCAATATGCTGGCCTTCGCCGAACTGGCCTATCTGTTTCAGGTGCGCAGCTACACCGCCTCGGCGCTGCATCGCACCCTGTTGCACGGCAATCCGGTGGCGCTGGCGGTGGCCATTTTGCTGGTGCTGCTGCAGCTGGCGTTCACCTACGCGCCGCCGCTGCAGTCACTGCTCGGCGGCGCGGCGCTGCCGCCGTCGTCGTGGGCAATGATCCTGGGGCTGAGCCTGGCGGTGTTTGCCGCCATCGAGATCGAAAAGGCGCTGTGGCGGCGAATGGGCCTGCAGCGCATGTGACGGCGCATCCGTGGCGGGAGCCGACCCCGCCGCAGCAAGCCGCATTCTCGACGGCGGCGCAAGAGAGTTCACAGCCGCTGCATCACCGCGCCGAAGTCGGCGGCCTTGGCGTTGTACAGGCTGGAGGTCACGAGCACGTCCACGCCGCTGGCGGCAAACGCTGCGGCGTTGTCGGGGCGGATGCCGCCGGCGGCGTTGATGGTCAGCCGCGGCTGCAGCGCGCGCAGTTGCGGCACGAGCGCGGTCAGTTGCTCGGGCGACATTTTGTCGAGCTGCACGCCGTCCGCCCCGGCGCGGGCGGCGACCAGCGCGTCATCAGCGCTTTCGGCCTCGATGAGCACGAATTTCTCCGGGCTGTGCGCCTTGGCGCGCGCCACCAGTTGCGCCGCATCCAGATCAGGCAGAAAGGCGCGGTGCTGGGCGAACACCAGAATGGTTTCCGACAGCCCGGCGCGGTGCACCATGCCACCGCCGCACAGCACGGCGTAGTGCTGCAGCTTGCGCGCTCCGGGATGCGCCTTGCGCGTGCCCGCCACCTGAATGCGCGGATTGCCCGCGCGCGCGGCATCGACCATCTGCCGCGTGGCGCTGGCGATGCCGCCCAGATATTCGAGCAGATTCATGCCCTGTTTCCAGGCCATGTGCAGCGCGTGCGCGTTGCCCTGCACCCTCAGCACCGCCTGCCCCGGCGCGGTGGCATCGCCATCGGCCGCCAGCGGCTCGGGGCGCAAACCCAGCGATTGCGCCAGGCGCAGCAGCGGCGCCAGGCCCGCGAGTACGCCGGGCTGGCGTGCGCAGTAGGTGAGGCTGCCGGGCACGTCGGGCAGGGCCAGCGCGCGCGTGGTTTCGTCGTGCAGCGGCAGGTCTTCGAGAATGAGCTGATCGATGTCAGCCTGGGTGAAATACATCATGTTTGGCAAGCTCCTTGTTTTGCAGCAAACGCACGGCAACGAACAGCACCAGGCTGAACCCGCCCAGCAAGGCGCTGAGCCAGGCCGCCTGGGCGTAGTCGCCCGTGGTCACGGTGTTGAAAATCGCCAGCGACAGGGTTTCGGTGCGGCCGAGGATGTTGCCGCCGAGCATGAGCGAAATCCCCACCTCGCCCATGCCGCGCGCCAGCGCCAGCAGCAGCCCGCCGAGCAAGGCGGGCAGGGCAATCGGCAGGTGCATGGTGAGGTACACATTGACCGGCCCGCGCCCCAGGGTGAGCGCCACCTCGTGCCACACGCGGGGATGCGTCTGCAGCGCGGTCTGCAGGGTCTTGACTGCCAGCGGCAGCCCGGCGATGAAAGCCGCCAGCAGCAGCCCCGGAAAGGTGAACACGAAATTCACGCCGACGAGCTGCAGCGCGCGCCCGAGCAGGCTCTCGCGCCCCAGCAGCCATAGCAGGGCAAAGCCGATGACCACCGGCGGAAACACCAGCGGGATGGTGATCAGCGCGTCCAACCAAGCTGGTCGACGCAGGCCGAATTGCAGTGCGTAACCCAGCAGCACGGCGGCCGCGGCGTAAGCGGGCAGCGCCAGCAGGGCGATTTGCACGCTCAGCCACAGCGCTTTGACCGCATCCGGGGTGAGGACGGACATGCGGCAAGGCTCACAGCCCGGCGCGGCGCAAAATCTCCTGCGCCTGCGCGCTTTGCAGGAACTGCGCAAAGCGGGCGCGGCTGGCCGCGGTTTCGGGCTGCACCGTCTGCTCGGGGAATGCGGCGACGATGTCGATCGGCGCATAGCTATCCGCTCCCGGCTGGAGTTCGAGGTAGCCGCCGAGTTGCCCCTTGACCGCCAGCACCTCGGTGAGGTTGAGAAAACCGGCGTCGATCTGCCCCGAGGTGAGGTAGGCGCTGACCTGCGGCACGGTCTGCACGATTTTGAGCTTGTCCTGCAGCGGCGCCCACAGGCCCTTGGCCTTGAGCCATTGCTCGGCGGCTCGGCCGTAAATCGCTTGCTGCGGGTTGGGCAGGGTGATGGACTGCATCTCGGGCAGGTCGCGCACCGGATCGGTGATCGGGTCGGGGCTGCGCCTGCCTAGCAGCTTGCGCCGCCACGCCAGCACCAGCTTGCCCTGACCGAGGGTTTGGCGCTGCGGCAGGTTGAGGTCTTTGGCGTGGTCGATGAAGTCGGCGTCGCCGATCAGCACATCCACCCGCCCGCTGGCGCGCGCCTGGGCAAAGATTTGCTGCAGATTGCCATAGCTGCGCTCCACCGCAATGCCGGTGTCGCGGGTGAAGTCGGCGCACAGCGCCTCGACCGGGCGCTTGTAACCGGCGCCAGCCATGAGCAGCAGCCCGGCGGGATCGGCAGCCAGTGCGCGCGCCGCGGGCAGCAGCGCCATCAAACCGCCGAGAGCGAGGCGACGACGGGTGAGCAAAACGGTTTGCATGACAAACTTTCCTTAGGGTGTTCAGGTGGAACGACGGTGGCGAAACACTTTCCACGCCGAGACCGCCAGAATCAGCGCCAGCAGCAGGCCGAGGCCGTCGGTGGGCACGACGCCCAGCAGCAGCCCACCCAGCAGCGCGCCGAGCAATGAACCTGCGGCCATGCTCAGCAGCAGCGCGCGATGGGTGCGCAGCACGGCGAACGCCGCGCTTTCGCGGTAGCGGGCAAATCCCACGATCATGGTCGGCAGCGACACCAGCAGCGACAGGCTACCCGCGAGCTTGAGGTCCAGCCCCCACAGCAGCACGATGGTGGGAATGAGCAGCTCGCCCCCGGCCACGCCCATCACCGCGGCGAACAGGCCGATCACCAACCCGGCGGCGATGCCCAGCGCTGCATGCCCCCAGGGCGACAGAATCTGTGCGAGATTGGGCAGGGCGCGCAGGCCGAACACCTGCTCGGCCGCCATGGTGCAGGCCAACAGAATGAGCAGCACCAGCAGCACGCCATCGAGCGTCTTGCGCGGCAGGCGCATCGCCCAGCCCGCGGCCCACCAGGCGCCGAGCAGACTGCCCGCCAACAGGTTGAGCACCACCGGCCAATGCGGCAGCAAAACCGCCAGCGGCACGGCGTGCAGCCGGGCGACGATCGCCACGCCCACCACCAGCAGCGACAGCGCCTTGTTGGCGATCACCGCCTGCAGCGTCGCCAGACCGAACAGCCCGACCAGCACCGGCAGGCGGAACTCCGCCCCGCCCAGGCCGACCAGGCCGCCGAGCAGCCCGATGGCCAGAGCGGTGAAAAAGCCACGGACGGCACAGGCCGTATCGCAGGCCGTGGGGCACGGGGCGGTGACCGACGAAGACTCGTTCATGTCATCGCTCCACCGAGGCGGCCTTGATCAGCGCGACCACAGCCTCGTCTTCGGCGAGACGCAGCGCATCGCGGGCGCGCATGGTGATTTCGCTCCACAGCCCCTGGCCGTCGGCCAGACACAGCCGCACCAGACTATGCCCAGGGCGGCTTGCGGCGAAGCCGCAAATGCGCGCGGGCAGGTGGTTGAGCATGCTGATGTCGGTGGGCACGCTGCGCGCCAGCGCCACGTCGCGGGCGTAGATGCGCAGCCGCACCCGCCCCGGCTCGGCGGCGGCAGGAAAGGTCAGCAGGCTGCCGTCGATGCGCAGTTGCGCCAGACCTTCGGCCAGCGGCGTGGCCTCACCTTCGAGCACCGCCACTGGGCCGAGCCGGTCGAACAAGGGCGAGTCGGCGCGCATCAGCGCCTCGGTCAGCGGCTCGATGCGCAGGATGCGCCCGTCCTGCATGAACACCACGCGTTGCGCCAGACGCTCGATTTCTTCCGGCGCGTGGCTGACCAGCACCATGGGCAAGCGCTGCGTGCGGGCGATCTGACCGATGAGTTCGAGCAATTCGTCCTTGGCTTTCCAGTCGAGCGCGGCCAAGGGTTCGTCGAGCAGCAGCAGCCGCGGGCGCGACAGCAAGGCACGGGCGATCGCCACCCGCTGCTTCTCCCCGCCCGATAGCGCGGCGATGCGACGGTCGAGCAGATAAGCGATGCCCACCTCTGCGGCGACCTGGTCGATCGCCGCAGGCGCCTCGCCTTTCGGCGCGCGGCTTGCCGCAAACAGCAGATTGCCGCGCACGGAAAGATGCGGGAACAGCGCCGCGTCCTGGAATACATAGCCCACGTCGCGCTCCGGCGCCGGGGTCTGCCGCCGCCCGTCCAGCCAAAGCGCCTCGCCGACGCGCAGCGTGCCGCTGGCGCGCGGAATCAGCCCGGCGATGGCGCGCAGCAGGGTGCTTTTGCCGCAGCCGGAGCGGCCGAACAAGGCGGTGATGCCGTCGAGCGGCCAGGAAAAATCACCCGTCTGCAGGCTGAAGGCGCCTAGCCGCGCCTGCACATTGCCGCTGACCGCTGCGGTAGATCCGCGCTCCGACATCAGCCGTGCTCCTTGCTGCCGTGACGGTACAGGCCATAGACGATGGTCAGCACGATGACGGCAAACACCAGCATCAGCGCCGAGAGCATGTGCGCCTGGGCGTACTCCATCGCCTCGACATGGTTGTAGATGTCGATCGACACCACCCGCGTCTTGCCCGGAATGTTGCCGCCCACCATGAGCACCACGCCGAACTCGCCCACGGTGTGCGCAAAGGTCAGGGTGAGCGCGACGATCAGCCCGCCGCGCGACAGCGGCAGCACCACGTTGAAAAACCGGTCCCACCAACCGGCGCGCAGGGTGGCGGCGGCGTCGAGCAGGTTGCGCGGCAAGCTCTCGAAGGCGCGCAGCAGCGGTTGCACCATGAAGGGCAACGAATACACCACAGACCCGATGATCAGGCCGATTTTGTTGAAGGTGAGCTGGCCTTCATAGCCGAGGCTGTGCAGGGTTTGCGTTACCCAGCCCTGCGGATTGAGAAAGACCAATAGATAAAACCCCAAGACCACCGGCGGCAGCACCAGCGGCAGGGCCACCACCGCCTCAACCACGGCGCGCAGCGGCGAGCGCCAGTTCGCCAGCCACCAGGCCAGCGCCATGCCGGGAACCAGCAGGATGGCAGTGGCGATGCTGGCGACCTGCAACGTCAGCCACAGCGGGCCGAGATCGAGCGGATAGCCGAACAGGGTCATCGTCCGCCGCCCGTCAACGCGGGATGGTGTAACCGTATTTCTCGATCACCGTGCGCGCCTCAGGGCCACGCAAAAAGTCGAGATAGGCCTTGGCCACGGCCTTGTTTTCACCGGGCTTGAGCAGGATGGCGCTTTGGTCGATGGGCGCGTAGTCCGCCTGCGGCACCACCCACCATTGCCCCTTGCCCGCGCCGATGGCCTGCGACAGCGCGACAAAGCCCGCCTGCGCATTGCCGGTGGCGACGAAGTCGAAGGTCTGGCCGATGTTCGACCCTTCGACGATCTTCGGTTTGAGCGCGTCATATACGCCCATTTTTTTCATCGCCTCGATCGCCGCTGTGCCGTAGGGCGCGGTCTTGGGGTTGGCGATGGAGACATGCGCGAAATCGCCCTTGCGCAGGATTTGCTCGCCCTGTTCCTTCAGCGGCAGCGTGGTGCTGTAGAGCACGAGCGTGCCGCGCGCATAGACGAAATTGCTCGACGCCAAGGCCAGACCGTCTTTGGCTAGCGCGGGCGCGGTGGTGTCGTCAGCCGCCAGGATGATGTCGAATGGCGCGCCGTTGCGAATCTGCGCGGCAAATTGCCCAGTGGCGCCGAAGGCGTACTTCACCTCGTCGCCGGTCTTGGCCTTGAACGCCGCGCCGATTTCCTCGGCGGGCTTTTTGAAGTTGGCCGCCACCGCCACGGTGAGGGTTTCGGCCTGCGCGCTTGCCGCCAGCGCGAAAGGCAAGACGAGCGCGAGCCCAGCTCGGCGCAGGATTCGGACAAATCGGTTCATACGGATCTCCGTCAGGTTTGGTTACAGGGGCATAAAAAAAGCGGCCCCGGGATCGCCCCGAGGCCGACAAGCGAGATGGGACGATTAGTCCACCCCGAGGATGACATGGGTGGCCTTGATGAGCGCGCATGCGGCGTCGCCCACCTTGAGGCCGAGTGTTTTTTCGCTGCCGGTGGTGATCATCACCACCAGTTCGGCGCCGCCCTTGAGGCCCAGCACCACTTCGGTGTTCACCGCGCCGGTGGTGATGGCCTTGACCGTGCCGCACAGGGTGTTGCGCGCCGAGGTGGCCGGGGCGGCGCCTTTGACGAGGATGGGCCAGGAGGCCTTGACCAGCGCCCAGGCCGATTTGCCCGCGGCAAGGCCCAGACGATGGGCGCTGTCTTTGGTGACGATGGCCACGAGGTGCTGGCCCTCGCCGAGGTCGAGCACGACTTCGGTGTTGACCGCACCGTCGTGCACCGCATGAACCTTGCCTTGAAGATGATTGCGCGCGCTGGTTTGCATGATGGCTCTCTCCTGATGAATGGGTGGATGATGTTTTCAGTGTATATGAACGGCTACGACGCTTGAGCTAAAAACCGAACCGATCTTCCCCTTCAGACTGTGGCCAACGCCCACAATGTCCACTCATCACCAACATTTACCCCTGCGCCTACTTTGCAACCGCCGCGAACATCGCTTGCGACGTTGTATTTTTATGAATATATTGAAAGCCTCGCACAGCTGTCAAGCGCTGAATTGGATGAAGGAGCAAAACCATGCAAAGACGCACCGCCGCCAGCCTGATTGCAGGATTGGCGGGATCGCCTTGGCTCATCGGCACGGCCCGGCGAGCAGCGGGCTGGCGCCACCCGGCATTCAGGCGGCATGCGGCTGCGCGGCGGGCGCGCCAGCAGCGCCGACGACCTGCTCGACGGTCTGCAGCACGCCCTGAGCGATGCGCATCGGCCGCTCGCCTAAACCGAAGCACAGCGCCGGGTCGCCGCGCGGATCGACTTCGACGAGTTTGGTTTTACGCCGCACCGGCACGTCTGAGCGGGTCAGCCCGCGCAACACGCCGCGCAGCGGCGCAGGCAGCGGCAGAGGCTCGCCCTCTGGCGTGTGCACATGGCCGATCACCTCGCCCGCCTCGACCGCCTGGCCGATCCGCAAAGAGGTTTCGAACACCCCGTCCTGCGGGGCGTAAACCAGGCGCTCGCGCCCCGCACCCAGGATGGGCCGCGGCTCTCCGGCGAGCGCCCGGGCCGAGCCGACGTGCAGCACCCGCCCCAGTTCATCGCCCCAGGCCGACTCGATCACCACATCGGCGTTATAGCCCACGGTATATCCTGGACCAATGCCGACCGCGGTCGCAGCACCCCCGCACAGCGCGCGCAGATCGGGCTGCGCCGCGGCGTGTTTGCGCAGCCGCGCATCGACCAAGACCTGCGCGCCGAGCTGGCGCAGCCACAGCGGCAGGTCGGGAGCGACCACCAGCGGCAGCCAGATGCGGCGGGCAAAGGCGAGCGCCGCATCCGCCGGGTGAAACACCCGCACCGCGCTGAGATGATCGAGCACCGCGATGCCGTCGAACACCGCATCCACCCAGCACATGCCACGCCGCGGGGACGTGGGCTGTTCCGTCTCGACCAGCAACACCGTGTAGCCCTGGCGGAACAAAACATGCGCCACCGCAGAGCCCACATCCCCTGCGCCAAGAACCACGATGCAGGCCGCCTGCCAGCGAGGGACAGGCACAGGTTTGACAGAGAACAATTCTGCAGCGGACATGGCAAAGGATGTGGCAGGCCAAGGGGAATTCGTTATATCTTAAAGAATATCTCGAAACCCGCCATGATTTTTTATTGGAGACCCTGATGCCCCGCTCTCGCCCCGCCCGCCGTCAGCGACCACTGCAGCCTGTGCGCCCCTCGTTGATGCCGCTCCTGCCGCTGCTCGCGGCCCTGCATGCCGCAAGCGCCGCAGCGCAAACCCCGCAGGCCGCGCAGCCGGTGTTCCAGCTTGGCGAGGTCGATGTGCAGGCCCCCGCCGTGTCCAAGCCCGCGCCGGGCGGCACGAGCAGCAATGTGGTGACGCAGCAGCAAATGCTCGACCGTGGCGCGCTCAATGTGGGCGAGGCGCTGGGCGATCTGCCCGGCGTCACCCCGGTGACGCTGGGCCAGCGCGGCGAGACGCAGGTGAACATCCGCGGCTTCGACTCGCGGCAGATCACCCTGAACATCGACGGCATTCCGATTTACGTGCCCTACGACGGCAATGTGGACTTGAGTCGGCTACTGACGCCCGGCCTGTCCGAAATCGTCGTGACCAAAGGGCTGGGCTCCTTGATGTACGGGCCGAACAATATGGGCGGCTCGATCAACCTCATCACCCAAGCCCCCAGCAAAAAGCTCGAAGGCACAATCACCGGCGGCCTCACCGCCAACCAGCACCGGCTTTTCGGCAACGATCTGTCGGTGCAATTGGGCAGCCGTATCGACAGCCGCTGGTATGTGCAGGGCGGCGTGGCCAGCGCCAATCGCGACGGTTTTCCGCTGTCCACGGCGTTCAAGCCGGTGGCGGCGCAGCCGGGGGGCGACCGGCTCAACGCCGCCAGCCACGACATCAACGCCAACCTGAAAGTAGGCTTCACCCCCAACGCCACCGACGAGTATGCGCTGGGCCTCTACACCGTCAACTCCGACAAAGACTCGCCGCCCTACACCGGCAACACCAAGGTCACCGGCCAGCCGGTGCGCTACTGGCAGTGGCCGCAGTGGAACAAGCAGAGCTACTACTACATCGGCAACACCGCCCTCGGCGCGGGTTACCTCAAGACCCGGCTCTACCACGACACCTTCGACAACGAACTGATCTCGTTCGACAACGCCCGCTACAACTCGACCCAAAAACCTTACGCCTTCAATAGCCAGTACCGCGATTTTTCCAACGGCGCCACGGTCGAACTCGGCCAGCCGCTGGGCACGCAGAACTTCCTCAAACTCGGACTGTTCTACAAACAAGACGTGCACCGCGAGTCCAACCTCGCCACCCAGGCGCAGCCTTACCAGACGCCGTGGCTGCATTTCGAGGCGCACACCTACGCGCTGGGCTTCGAGAATGCCTACAAGCCGACTACGGCCGACACCCTCACCTTCGGCTACCGCCGAGACGAGCACCGCTTCGATCAGGCCGAGCAATACACCAACAAGGCGCAGACCCAGATCGGGCCGATGCCCACCAGCCCGCGCGTGGGGGCGAACAATGCGCAAATCGTCTGGCGGCACAAACTCTCGCCGCACACCGAGTTGCGCGCGGGCATCGGGCGGAAGACCCGTTTTCCCAGCATCAAGGAGGTGTATTCCTACCGCCTGGGCCAGGCCATCCCCAACCCGGCGCTGGGGCCGGAACAAGCACTCAACCGTGAAGTCGGCGTCTCCGGGGTGATGCTGGGCGGGGTGAAGTACGACGCCGCGGTATATTGGGATTCGATCAAGGACGTGATCGAGAGTGTCGCCACCTCCACCCCCGGCATCAGCCAGGCGCAAAACGTCGGCACGGCGACCAACAAAGGGCTGGACTTGAGCGTGCAGGCGCCGATCGGCAACGCCTGGATCGCCTCGGTGGCGTATAGCTATCTCGACGCCACGCTGGGCGCGCATGGACTGGTCGCCACCAACGCGCCGCGCCACTGGGCCGATCTGGGCGTGTCGTGGCTGCCCGGCGACGCCACCACCCTGTCGGCGCATGTGCAGGCGGCCAGCAGCCGCCAGACCACGACCGACGGCAAGCAGCCGGTGGCCGGGTTCGCCGTGGTCAACCTGCGCTGGACGCAACGCCTGGCCCCGCGGCTGACGCTCTACACCAATCTGAACAACGCGTTCGACCGCAACTATCAATTGAGCGAGGGCTTCCCCATGCCCGGACGCGAGCTGCGGGTGCAACTGCAGTACAAGCTATGAGGCGATTTCTCGCTTGGCTACGCGCTCCTTTGCTCGGCGCCGCGCTGCTGTTGCACGGCGCGTTCGCGCTGGCGCAAACTCCCCCGGCCTGCCCCAGCGCCCCGAGCGGCCCGGTATACGGCAGCAGCCCGGTGAACAACTACTTGCTGCTGGCGCTGGCGCCCGAACGCATGGCGGGGCTGAACTTTCCCTGGAGCAAGCAGGCGGCGCAGATTCTGCCGAAAAGCGTCCTCGATCTTCCCGTGCTCGGCGGTTGGTTCGGCCAGGGCAAGACGGCCAGTCTGGAGCAAGTGTTGCGCGTGCATCCCACGCTGGCGCTGGTGTCCGGGGCGACGGTGGGTTCGCAGGCCAGCACGGCGGCCATGTGCAAGCTCGGGCTGCCCATCTGCCCGGTGCGGCTCGACAGCATGGCGGACTACCCCGCGGCCTTCCGCCAGGTGGGGCAGGCGCTGGGGATCGCCGCACGCGGCGAGGCGCTGGCCGCCGACGCGCAGACCACGCTGGACGATCTGGCCGCGCTGCGCCAGCGCGTGTCGCGGCAGCCGCCCGTGAGCATCTATTACGCCGAAGGCGAAGACGGCCTGGCGAGCGAGTGCAGCGGCTCGATCCACGCCGAGGTCATCACCGCCATCGGCGCGCACAACGCCTTGCGCTGCACCGACGGCAGCCGCTTCGGCATGGTGCGGGTGATTTTCGAGCAAATCCTGGCCGCAGACCCCGACTGGATCCTCACCCAAGACGGCCCGGCGATGCGCGCCATCCAGACCGAGCCGCGCTGGAGGCTGCTGCGCGCGGTGCGCGAAGGCCATGTGCTGTTCGCGCCGCAAGTGCCGTTTCGCTGGATCGACCGGCCGCCGTCGTTCATGCGGCTGCTGGCCGCGCCCTGGCTAGCGAGCCGGATTTTTCCGGCAGACTACCGCGCGGTGTTCAAGACCCTGATCGACGCTCGCACCGAGGCGTTTTTCGCGCTGTACTTCAAGCGCACGCTGTCCGCCGCGCAAGCGCGCGCCGTTCTGGCGCCCGACCCCGGCGACTATCCCACCAAGTATTGACCCGCCATGCCTGCCTCCCCCCTGCCGCAAATCGGCATGATGCTGCACATGCAGCCCGCCACGAACGAGCCCATCCCCGCTTTTTTCCAGCAGCGCGCCGCCCTGGTGCAGGAGATCGAGCAGATCGGCGTGCAGGCGGTGTGGGTCACCGAACACCACTTCGACCCGCAAAGCCTGAGCGCCTCGCCGCTGCTGCTGCTGGCCCACTGGGCGGCGCGGACGCAGCGCATCCAGCTCGGCGTGGCCGCGGTGTTGCCCGCAGGCCGCAACCCCTCGCTGCTGGCCGAGGAAATCGCGCTGCTGTCCAATCTGGCGCCCGGGCGCATCGCCATCGGCTTTGCCAAGGGCGGGCCGTTCGAGGCGCAAAAGCGCGCTTTCGGCCGGGGCAGCGATGCGGCGCGCGTGCAGATGCGCGAGGTGGTGGACGCCGTCCTCGACCGGCTGCACCCCCAGTCGCACCCCGATGAAGCCGTGCTGCAGCCGCCAGTGCAAACCCCGCTGCCCCTGTTCGTCGCCAGCCGCGAGCCCGACACCCTGGCTTGGGCGGCTTCGCGCGGTCTGGGCTGGATGAGCGCGCAGTTCTGGCCGCTGGAAACCTACGACGCCCAGGCCATCAACTGGGGCATCGTCGCACAACGTCCGGCCGACGCGCTGCTGTCACGCGGGCTGTGGATCGATGAGGACGGCGACGCCGCCAGACGCCATGCCCTGGCGTGGCTGGCCGCCTTTCGGCGCAACAAGCAATCGCAATGGAAGGTCGGCTTTCGCGGCCCCCTGGCCGAGATGGACGAGAGCGAAAGTCTGGCGCGCGCCATCGTCGGTACGTCCGAGGAATGCGCCCGGCAGCTCGCCGACCTGCTGGCGCAACGCGCGGTGCCGCGCCTGGCATTCAACCCGCTCGACGACCGCCCTGAACGCCAGCTCGAGCAGATGCAGCGGCTATTTCGTCAGGTCTTGCCGCTGGTGCCCTCATCTTTATCCGCGCCCCAGCCGACGTCTTTGCCTGCGTCTTTGCCCGCCGCGTCTGCCGCGCCGCATCGGGCAGACGCCGCATTGCCCGGCCGTCCATGAAAGGCCGCTTCGGGTTGCTGGGCTCGGCCTTGTTGCTCTGCGCCGTGACCTCCTTGCTGCTCGGGCGCTATCAGCCCTCGCCGCTCGAGGCGGCCGTGCGCCTGTGGCAAGGCCTTGCAGGCCATCCTTCCGAACTGTGGACGGTGATCGTGGAGCTGCGCGCGCCGCGCATCGTCGCGGCCATGTGCATCGGCGCCGCGCTGTCGACCTCGGGCGCGGCCTACCAGGCGCTGTTTCGTAATCCGCTGGCCTCGCCGGAAGTGCTCGGCGGTTTGGCCGGAGCCGCATTCGGCGCGGCACTGGGCATCCTGCTCGGTCACACCCTTTGGCAGGTTCAGCTTTCCAGCTTTGTCTTCGGGCTGATGGCCGTGGGCATGACCCTGCTGCTCGCCCGCCTGGTCGGCATCCATGGCATTGTGGTGCTGTTGCTGGCGGGTTTGATTACCGGCGCGTTTTTCGCCGCCCTGCTGTCCACCGCCAAGTACGTCGCCGACCCGTACGACAAGCTGCCCGCCATCACCTATTGGCTGATGGGCACGCTCTCCAGCGTATCGGCACACAGCGTGTGGCTCACCGCCCCGCTGATGGCGCTGGCCACCGCCGCCCTCATCGGCTTGGGCCATGCGCTCAACGTGCTGAGCATGGGCGACGAGGAAGCGACCACACTGGGCGTACCGGTGCGCGCCACGCGCGCCTGGGTCATCGCGCTGGCCACCTTGCTGGGCACGCTGTCAGTGACTCTGGCCGGGATGGTCGCCTGGGTCGGTCTGCTGATTCCGCAGATTGCCCGGCTGATCTGGGGCGCGGACAACCGCCGCGTATTGCCCGCCTCTGCCTTGCTGGGGGCGCTCTACCTTTTGCTGCTCGACGACGTGGCGCGCACGGCGTTCACCGTGGAGTTGCCGCTGGGCGTTCTCACGGCCTTGGTCGGGCTGCCGCTGCTCGCCGTGGTGCTGCGACGCGCCGCCGTGAGCTGGGCCGATTGAGGAGCCGGAGATGATCGACGCACAACAACTCCACATCCGCTATGGACAGGAAGAGATCGTCAAGGGCGTGCAGCTGCGCCTAGCCCCGGGTGAGACGCTGGCGCTGCTCGGCCCCAACGGCTGCGGCAAAACCACCTTGCTCAAAGCCCTGTGCGCGATTCATGCGCCGCATGCTGGGTCGGTGCAAGTCGATGGTCAAGACCTCTTCACCCTGTCCGCGCCCGAGCGCGCCCGACGCATTGCCTATGTGCCTCAGCAGCACCGGCTGGTGTTCGCTTACAGCGTCATCGACGTGGTGATGATGGGGCGGCTGGCCAGCCGCGGGCTGATCGCCCGGCCCGCAGCCGACGACTTCGCCGCCGTGCACGCCATCCTGCACCGGCTCGGCCTACAAGCCCTGGCCACACGCAGCTACGCGGCGCTGTCAGGCGGGCAGCGTCAGCAAGTCTTGATCGCCCGCGCGCTGGCGCAGGACGCTCCCTACCTGCTACTGGACGAACCCGCCAGCAGCCTGGACTTTGGCAATCAGTTGCGGCTGCTGGAACTGCTCGCGCAGTTGCGCGACGACGGGCGCGCCGTGCTGTTCACCACCCATCATCCCGATCACGCCTTTGTCGTGGCCTCGCGCGTCATTCTGATGCAGGCAGGCCGCTTCATCGCCCAGGGCAGCCCGGCGCAGTGCATCGACCGCGAGCAACTCGGCCGGCTCTACGGTCTGGCCCCGGATCATCTGGAACGCACCCTGCTGGCGCCGCACTGGTCAACGCACGGGGCGATGGGCTGAATCCGTTTGGGGATGCTCCTATACTTGCCTACGCGCCGATTTGCCCTGGGCTTGCGGGCGCGTAACAAATACCGCTAAAACAGCGCAGACCACCGGCGGTTTTCGCTGCATTGCCAGCGCCGCCGGTTTGTTTTTTCAGGAACACCCATGAGTGCTTCGCCCTCAGCCCTCGGTGACGTCACGCCGCAGCGCATGGCATTCGAGCAGCCGCTGCCGCTTCAAAGCGGCGCGCAACTGCCCGCCTACGAGTTGATGTATGAAACCTACGGCACGCTCAACGCCGAGCGCAGCAACGCCGTGCTTGTGTGTCATGCGCTCAACGCCAGCCATCACGCCGGCGGCACGCATGCAGGCAACCCCAAGAGCGTGGGCTGGTGGGACAACCTGATCGGCCCCGGCAAACCGCTCGACACCGAGCGCTTTTTCGTACTCTGCGTCAACAATCCCGGTTCGTGCTTCGGCTCCACCGGCCCGATGAGCCTCGACCCCGCCACTGGCCAGCCTTGGGGCAGCCGCTTCCCCGTGGTGACGGTCGAAGACTGGGTGGATGCGCAAGCGCGGTTGCTCGACCGGCTGGGCATCGAGCGCCTGGCTGCGGTCATCGGCGGCAGCCTGGGCGGCATGCAGGCGCTGAGTTGGGCGCTGCGCTACCCCGAACGCGTGGCCCACTGCGCCGCCATCGCCACCGCGCCCAGTCTTTCGGCGCAGAACATCGCCTTCAACGAGGTGGCTCGCCGCGCCATCATCACCGACCCCGACTTTCATGGCGGCGACTACTACGCCCACGGCGTCGTGCCCAAGCAAGGTCTGGCGGTAGCGCGCATGATCGGGCACATCACCTATCTCAGCGACGACGCCATGGCCGCCAAATTCGGCCGTGCGCTGCGCAATGGCGCTCTGGGCTACGGCTTTGGTGTGGACTTCGAGATCGAGAGCTATCTGCGCCATCAGGGATCGAGCTTCGTCGATCGCTTCGACGCCAATTCCTATCTCTACGTCTCCAGGGCGATGGACTATTTCGACCTCGCGGCCGATCACGGCGGCGTCCTCGCCAAGGCCTTCGAGGGGACGCGAACCCGGTTCTGCGTGATGAGCTTCACCTCCGACTGGCGCTTTTCGCCCCAGCGCTCGCGCGAAATCGTGCAGGCGCTGGTGACCAACCGCCGCGCTGTGACCTACGCGGAAGTCGACGCCCCGCAGGGCCATGACGCCTTCCTCATGGATCACCCGCACTACCACGGCGTGGTGCGCGCCTGGTTCGACCGCATCGCGCAGGAGCTTTCCAAATGACCACTCCCCTGAGCGTGATTGCCGATCTGGTGCCGCATGGCAGCCGCGTGCTCGATCTGGGCTGCGGCGATGGCCGCATGCTGGCGCATCTGCGCGACACCCGCGGCTGCACCGGGCTGGGCGTGGAAATCAGCCCTGAAAAATTGATCGCCGCCGCCGAAAAAGGCGTGGACGTGCTGCAGCTCGACCTGGAGCAGGGCCTGTCGATGTTCGGCGATGGCAGCTTCGACGTGGTGCTGCAGATCGACACCCTGCCCAATATCCGCCACACCGAAAACGCGCTGCGCGAAACCGCGCGCGTCGGTCGGCTGGGCATCCTCAGCTTCGCCAATTTCGCCCACTGGAGCATCCGCCTGCAAATCCTGACGGGCCGCCTGCCGGTGACGCCCGAGCTGCCCTACGAGTGGTACAACACGCCGAACCTGCGCGTGGCGACCTATGCCGACTTCGAGCGCCTGGCTGCGCACTGCGGGCTGCGCGTAGTCGACGCCTTCGGCATCCGCAACGGCCGCCGCATCACCTTCGCTCCCGGGCTGCTGGCAACGGAAGCGGTGTTTTGTGTGCAGGGCGCGTAGCAGCCTGACGAGGCTTGCGCCCGCCAGACGCTGACCAGCTCATGAGAAAACGCAGGGCAGCCCCAAGTTTTCTTGTCCACCTCGCGGCTTGCAAGCCGCTCGGATTCGGCTCCGTCCAAGCTGCCGCAGGGCGGGGGGCCTGACGCGAACGCGGCAGGTCTGGGGGCGCTCTACGCCCTCTTGTAACTCGGCAGTTCGATTACATAAGTGTCAACCGCCGCATCCGGGTTGAGCACCGGGTTGCTCGGGTCGCCGTTCCCCCAATCGCTCTGGAACAGCACGCGCGTGCCGCTGGTGCTGAGCGTCACATTGGTCTGGGCCCAGTAGTTGCTTTGCGGGGCGTTGCTGTAATTCCCGGTGCTGCGATGGTGGGCAAAGCGGTACGTCAGCCCGGAGGTCAGGCTGGTGAGCATGATCTCCTGATCCAGCAGGGTGGTCGGATTGGCGGTCGGGCCGCTGTTGTCAGTGCCATAAATGTCGCCCGTCATGCCCGTCGCAATCCACATCGGGTTTTGCCAAGCCGTCGAACCGGTCAGGCTGCCCGTTACGGGATAACCAAACACCGGTGAACTGGACTCACCCACTAAATTCTGGATGGCCCCCGTATTCAGGTCAGCGACGATGACATTGCCATTACCCCCCGTGGCGCGGTTGAACTGCGAGCCGACCAGCATGTCGTGGCCTGCGGCATTCATGGCCGTGTCGCAATGTTCATACGCATCGAAATTGACGGTTCGAACGTATTTGCCGTTGATGTCGAGAATGAACACACGCCCGGTCTGGCTATTCTGCGAGGCCGGATCGGGCGCGACCCAGCCCTGTCCCGACAGCAGGGGAAACGGCGTCGTGCCGCGCGCCTGCCCTTGCGCCACGTACTGGGTGTCGTAGAACACCATTTGCTTAGTCGTTTGGTTGAAACCGAACACATTCAAAGCAAGTTGTCCATTGATATTCGGGATGCCACCCGCACCCAGCCCCCAAATGCGCTCGCCCTTTGCGTTGATGCCTAGCGCGAACGGGTAACCGCAGCGTACCGGGCCGGTACGCGGCCAGCCCGCTGGCAGATTATCCAGAAAGCTGTACTCCACCGTCTTGACACCCGTCTCTACGTTGATCGCGGTGAGATCAGCGTGCATGGTGCTGCCGACCGAATGGTTATCGATGTAATAGAGAGTAGCTGGATCCTGGTGATCCCAATAAAACTGCTCAACATCTCCGGGATTGATGTCTATAAATTTGATAAACGCATAGGTCGTGCCGTTATACATGGCCCAGCCTTGCTGACCTCCTGACTGCATGGTCGAACCCGGCACATACAGAATGAAGCGCGTCTCATCGCTGTTCCAGGCCATGGCCGTAGGATAGGCCGGCGCGGCGCAGAGATTTTTAAAATCAGAAACACAATCAGTGATTCGGGTAATCCGTGTGCCGAAATCCGGATCCAGCACAGTCTGCCCCTTTGCTGGCTTGGCCAGGTTGCTGTAGGGCATACGCTTCAGACCGTAATTCTGAAGCCCGGCCGACAAATCAACGCCGGCTACAACAGGCACAGGACTCAAGCCCGCTGTAGGACTGCCCCCGGCATTTTGAACAGACGCAGATCCCCCGCCTCCACCGCAGGCGGACAAAGCACCAACAGCAGGAAGGGAAAGTAAAGATTTCTGAATGAATCGACGACGGGAAGGCAACATTTTCAATCTCCCAGAAAAACCGAATACGGATCAAAATCCTCGCGGCAGCAACACTTCAACACCCCGGTCAGGGGGCATTGTCAGAGCGCTCAGATGCACCAGAGCCTCGCAGGATGGCAGGACGGGTCAAACGCAAGCCAAGAAGAAAATCTTTGGCTGGCGCTTCCCAGTAGCGATAAATAGCTAGAGAAATCAGAATCAGAACTCCCACTAACGTCGGCGCAAGCAGCACGCTGAGCAGCGGAGATTCCGGACCGAATGCATTGCGTGCAATATCGAGAATGGCGACTCCGATGTATTGGTGCAATAAATATAGGCTGTAACTGGCCACCCCAATCGCCGCGAGCGGCGGATAGCCCAACCAGGCCACCCAGGCGGGGCGTTTCATCATCGCCAAAAAAACAAAAAAACTAAATGCAAGAGCAAGATAAGGCGCGATGGTTCCGACATGCGTCCCCAACCTGAGCACCGCAATGGCGACAACCGACTCAACTAGTAACACCCAGGCCATTCGGCTGCTGGCATCTGCGTAAAGTGCATAAAACCCAATGCCAGCCACAAACCAAGGCAAGGCGCCAATAACAAAAATAAAATCGATTGCCCAGAGATGATGGAAGTCTAGCGCCCGGGCCAGCACATAATATATCACCAAGCCGCCAAACGCCAACGCCACAGACCTAAAGAACAACCGAGAACCTACCAAAAAATAAATGACACTGATCCAAAAATAAAACTTGACCTCGACAAAAAGAGACCAATATGCCCCATCAACCGCTTTGAAAGGCACGCCAAAAATCTTACTCCAGATGATCGGATCACTGAATGTCAGGCTCGGAATAAAATCTCTGACCTGAGGAATGAAAATATTTTGTGGCAGTAAATTCAGAATGAAAAAAGACAACACCGAACAAATCAACATGGTTGGAAACAGGCGCGCAAACCGCTTCCAGAAAAAATGACCTATCGTGCGACACCTGAATAGGGTCATGCTGATCACAAACCCCGATATCACAAAAAATATCTGCACCCCTAGATCGCCATACTCAAACAACCAGAAGTGCGCTCCAAAACCGCCGTATGGGTAGAAATTATCTGGGGCGACTGGCGGCGTCCACCGGACAAAATAGTGATATCCCATCACCAATAGAATGGCTATGGCCCTTAATCCATCCAATACCTTGAGGCGATGCCGTTCTTCCATTAGTGGCCATTTGAAAAGAGGTTGAGTGATTCGAGCGGCGCTGCCATATAAAAAAGGCACGCCCGAAGCGTGCCGCATCATAGGACTGCAGTGCATCGATGCCCACCCCGCACTGAGCGGGGTGGGGTCACTCTCGCTCCCTCAATTAGGCTTGTAGGCGGGCAACTCGATCACATAGGTATCCACCGGCGCATTCGGGTTGATCACTGGGCTCTTCGGATTGGCGTTGCCCCAGTCGCTCTGCACCAGTATGCGGGTACCGCTCGGGCTCGGGGTGACGTTGGTCTGCGCCCAATAGTTGTTCACCGGTGCATTGCTGTAATGACCTGTGCTGCGGTGATGTGCAACGCGGAACACGACACCTGTGTCCACATTGGCGACGGAGACTTCCTGGTCGATGTAGGTCTGAGGGTTCGCCACCGGGGCATTGTTGCTGCCGTTGTCTGCGGTGCTGCCGTAGGGCGAACCGGTCACTCCCATCGCCACCCAACCCGGCACCTTCCAGGCGCCCGAACTGATGAGGGTGCTGGTGCGGGGGTAGCCGTCGCCCTTGGACACCCCAATCACCGTGGACACGACTCCGGTCGCCAGATTCGCCACCATCAGATTGCCGCTACCCGAGGGGCCATCATATTGCGTGCCCACGAGCAAGTCTTCGCCCTTGGCGTTGACCGAACTGTCCAGGTGTTCAATGGCGTCGAACTGCACGGTGCGCACAATATTGCCGTTCAGGTCGAAAACGACGGTCGTGTGGTTCGCCCAATCGGGCCATGCCCAGCCCTTGCCGCTTTTGAGCGGGAAAGGCGTGGTGCCGCGCGCCTGCGCCACGGGAATGCCGCTATAGCGTGTGACTTTGCCGGTCTTGGCATTGAAGCCAAAGGCGTTGAGGCCGAGCTGGCCACTGACGTTCGGAATGCCGCCTGCGCCCAGCCCCCACAACTCCAGATCGCCGCCTGAATAGAACGGATACCCGGCTCGCACTGGGCCGGTCGTCGGCCAACCCTGCGCTTTCACATCTGGCATGAAGTCGTGCAATACCGTCTGCACGCCGGTTTCGACGTTGATTTCCATCATTTTCATGATGATCTGGCCACCGTTTTCACGGTTGTCGATATAGGCCAGTTTGGTCGGGTCGGAATGACTCCAGTAGAACTGCTCGATATCGGGAGGATTGATCGGCAGGAATTTGATGAAGGCGTAGGTCTTGCCGTCGAACATTGCCCATCCCTGCTTGCCACCGCTCTGCGCGCCAGTGACATACAAAACAAAGCGCGATTCGTTGCAATTCCAGCCCTGCGTGGTCGGGTAGGCGGGCATCGCCACATTCGCTTTGAAATCAGCCAAGGCGTCCGTCACGCGGACGATATGGGTACCCGGGAAATCGGGGTCTTGTACGCGAGTTCCCTTGGCAGGCTTAGCCAAATAGGAAAAGGGACGAAGGTTCTTTCCGTAGTCGATCAAACCGCTGGTCAGAGTGACACTGGGAGTGGCGCAGGTCGCCGACACCGG
>NZ_MEGQ01000020.1:0-68257 GCF_001725585.1 Thiomonas sp. SCN 64-16
CGCAAAGTGAGGTGAGGCCCAGTGATGCGGTGGCGGCACGTTCGTGCGAGCGGCACTGGGCGGTCTGCTGCTGGTCATTTCGGCGTCTCCGAATGTGTTGGGATACTCGGATATACGCTGGCGCGGCAAAGCGCCGATCAGAACGTCATCGCGTAACCGATGCGGTATTCAGCCGTTTTGATGTGAAGCCCGCCGTCCTGGCTGATCGGCAGGTTCACCAGGCGCGCGCCGACGGTCAGTGCGCCGGGGCCAAAGCGCGTATTCGCATCAAAGCCACCGCTGATTCCAGACGGTTTTCAGCAGCATGTTTACCTTGATGGACCCCGGCCAACGGCGGCACAGCGGACGGAGCCTGTAGGGGACCGGCCGCTGTGCTGCAGTGCCGTTTCAGCGATGGGGGACGTACTCATGGCGCGATCCCCGGCTCTTTTCGCTGTGCAAGGAATGCCTCCAACGTGATCGCGCCGTCTGGGGCGTGCTCCGTGCACCGGGTCATGTGCCCGTGCTTATGCACCAGCGTCCGACCCGGCCTGCCGCACTGGTCACAGATGCGGGCAGACATGGCCTCGGCCATGTAGATCATTCCCCGCTGCGTTTCGTTAGCTTCGCGAGAGTAGAAGCGCAAGGTGCCGAATTTTTCCTTCACCTGACGGGCGACTACCTGCGGTGCATTGTTGTGATCCGTCCAAAATTGCAGGCGCTCGCAGAGGGCGTCGATCAGGTCGAACCAGCCATCGCCACAGGCGATCCCCCAGCACATGCAGGTTTGCATCTGCGAAAGATGCCGCTCGGCGAAGATCAGCGGGTAACTCTGGCACAGCAGCTCATCGAGTTCATTATTCATAGCACTTCCGTTCGTGCGCGCCAGCCCCGATCACGGCACTGCGTTTGACATCGCGGGCCAGGGCATTGCAGACCCCACCAGCCTGCAAACAGCACTGGCGTATGCGCGGCGGCTGGCAGCGGCTCAAGCGTATCCAGATAGGGGCGATGCCTGGATATGCGTGGGGGCAGCAATTGTTCTTGCCCCTGCCTGTGCGCCGCCGAAGGCGTTCTCACCTGGCTACACATTCCGATAACCTGAGCGCGGAAACAGGGAGTGCCGTGTCAAGCATCCCGCACAGAAAACGGCAACTGCTCACACCCCACGTCACTGGCGACCCGCTCGCAGACATGCAGCCTGGCCTCGACCACTTCCCGGCTCGCCGTGAACAAGTCGGCCGTGCCGTCCCGGTGCGCCTGCACGGCAATCTGGCGGCAGATCTGAATGGGGAAGTGCATCGCCTGGCCGAGCACAGCCCAGACTTGCTGGAAACTCACGTCATCAGCGTTGTGGATCACGAGGGTTTTCATCATGGGCCGCTGCAGTTCGACCTCGTTCTTGGTGGCTTCGAGTGGGTTCATCGGGATCTCCTGATCGGTTGAAGGTGTGGTCGCAAGCTTCAGGGCTGCGAGGCGGAATCTGGCGAAAACTGGATGCCCGACATCGGGCAGTTGATGACCCCATGCAACACCACATGCTGGCCAGCAAATTGCTGCAGGATGAGGCTGTCGCCAACCTCAGGGTTCCACAGCATCACATCCTGGACAGCGCCCTCGCCACAGGGCGAGATGAACGGCTGATCGGCATGAAGGTAGGTGTATCGGCCCGCTGCGAACTTGCCATGGCCGATGGCGATCGTGCCCGATAGCGCCATGTCCTTTCCTTCCACGGGCGTCTGTTCTGCCGTCATTGCTGCAGATGTGGATGCAGTTGCCGCGGCCGTCTGCGGCTCAGAGGCGACTGATGCGACAGGCTGTGGTGATGCAGTTGCCACACCGGCAACCGTCTGCGGCGGAAAGCGCACGATCACATCCTGCCCGTCCACATGCACCTGCAACGTCCAGGTGGCTGGATTGAACTGTGCGGTGCTGACTTCGAACACCGCGCCGTCGGTCAGGGTGATGCCGGGATTCACGTCGCTGAGTGCCTTGGCGCTGGCCTGAATCTGCGCGGCATAGAAGCTGGAGGCTTCCAGATCGGCGTCGTAGCGATGCCCCTGCGCGTCGAGCAGATGCAGGCTGGGTACCGCAAACACCGAAATCGGCGCCGACGAGCGGTTGGTGTAGCGCCAGGCCACGGCGACATACTCTGCCCCAGCGGGCGCCTTGCTGGTGAGCAGGTCGCCCACGCTGTGCTTCACCGTAGCGGAGGTGAGGGTGACGTGAAACCGCTGGGTGGCGAAGGTCTCTCCCACTTGAAATGCGGGAGGTGGGGATGACGATGCCGCGGCTGCAGGCATCGATTCTGTTGCCGCAGGCTCCTGTGTTTGCCCGGTTGACGCTACCGTCGTTGGGGTGCTTGAAGCCGTCTGGCTGGCGCGATGCCCCGGTTTGCTCGCAAGCCCGATAGCCACCAGACCCACCACCACGACAGCACCCACCACGCCCAGCATCTTCCCCGGCTTGCCACGCCGCCGCGCGGGGATGGCCGCAGGAGCCAAGGGCGCTCCGACAGGCTCCGGCTTGGCGCCGAGCGCAGCGAGCAGGCCGCCCACCAGCGCCAACACCATGCAGACGGCCACCATGGTGCCGCCCAGAATCGCGCCCCCCAGCGCGCTCAGCGACAGCAACACGCCAGGCGTGCGCGAGCGCGCGCCCAGGCTTACCGCGCCGAAAATGATGGTGAGCAACGCGAAGGCCAGTCCGCCCCAGCCCAGTCCGATGACGGTGTCGGCTCCGCTGGCCTGGAACGCGCCGCCGACCCCGCCGATGAACAAGGTGACCAGCGCGGCGACTACGCTGAACACGCCCCCAATGATGCCCAAGATGCCCCCAGCCTTTTTCATGTAGAACTCCGGTGTTGCGTTCTCCATCAGAACGCTGCCATTGTTCGGGGAGGGTGCGACGCCATACGTCGCAAACCGACGGGCGAAAGAAGGCGGGTCAAACGCCGTAGAGATCAGCCGCGCTCGCAATGCGCACCGCAAGCGCGTCGCGCAGCGCCTTGGGGGCCTGAACCACGACTTCATCAGCATGACTCAACAGCCACCAGTGCAGCTGCCAAGTGTCAGGCACGGTGGCGCGCAGCGTGCGCACCCCGCCGCGCGCAGTGCTGAGGGTCTGGTCAAGGGTCATGGGAGTTTCTTGCAGCAGCGCCGCCAGCGACTCGGTGAGCCGCAAACGCAGTTTGAGCGGCTTGCCGCTGCCGAACTGCAGCGCTCCGGAGGCCATATAGGCCTCCAGATCAAAACCGGGCGGGGGGTGCACTGGGGCTTCGAGCACCTCAACCTGGCGCAGCCGGTGCAGCGCGTACAGGCGCACGTCCGGGTAGTCGAACGCCGAGGCCACCAGATAGCTCACCGGGCCGCGCTGCACCAGGGCCAAGGGGTGCAGAGTCAGCGACTTGGGTTCGCTCCCTCCAGCGCGGAGGTACTGCACCGCCATCGTCACTTCCCGGAGCAAGGCATCCTGCACCCGATCGAGGACTCCCTCTACGAGCTGGGGCGGCAACAGGGGCAGAGCCGCCGGTACGGTGCGCACCTTGTCGGCCCAGCGCGCCGAGGTGTTGTCAGGCGCCAGCGCCGCCAACTTGTTGCGGGCTAGTTGCAGCCGGGGCTCGATGACCTGCAACATCGCGGCTGGCAACAGGGGGCGCAGGGCGTCTTCCACCACGCGCAGCGACAGGGCATCACTCAAACTCAATCCGGGCAGGTCGAGCGACCGCCCAGGCATCCAGTACCAGCCATAAGGGTTGCCCTTGTCGTTGCAGGCAAATCCAAAAAGACCCACCAAATCGTTGAGGTCGCGCTCGATGGTGCGTTTGGAAGTGGCGTATCCGAGTTTGGCGAGCCGGCCGGTCAACTCCGATGCGGTGATGCCAGGTTGACGGGAGGGAAGCAGCTTGAGCAGTTCCCACTGGCGCGCGAGCGTCTGATTAGCGTTGGCCTTGGGCATGGGCTCAAAAAAGATTGGAGGCTCGTGTGACCAGAACCTGGATTCGTCGCCAATGCATGTGCATGCTGGTAAAAGCCTCAAACCGCCGCATGGCCGGGCCGCGCCAGCAGCGCCTGCTCCCGCTGGTATTGGGACTCACGCATTCGGGCTGCAAAGGCCTCGAGTTGATGCTCGATGAAAGCGGTGGCATCCCCCAGCGACGGGGTGAAATACACCGACTCCCGCCCGGCGAACACGTGATAGCCCGAACATATTTCCTCGAAGGTCAACTCGCCGCGCTCGTCACGGCATTCTTCGTAGGAAACGATGGCGTAAATGACGTAGAGCGCGGCGCCGGTGATGGGCTTTAGGGTAGGTTTTATGGCCATCTAAATGATTTAACTATAGAACCTTCGGGCTCATCATATTTTGAAATTTTTGTTTTAATTCTGATTTTTCGAGGATGTATTCCAGGTAGTCCTCAATATCACCATCGGTTGGTGTATTGGGTGTGGCGTCTATTATTTTCTCCAGCTTAAAGCTGCTATAATATGGTTTCATAATAATAAGACCAATACCAAAGCGACCACAGGCTGCTGCCATTTCATCAAGACCCATTAATTCTTGCTCCTTAGCCCACTCTAAAACCACAAATGCTTGATGAGAAAATCTTCTGTGCGAGGCAGACTCAAATGCTGCCTCAACATTCCATCTTCCCCATTGTTTTAACTCGAATGTGGTAATTATGACATTCTTTTTATTAAGTATAGGAAAAGTCTGAACTGACACCTTGGTAATATCGGGGTTAGTCCATTTTCCTCCTCGCCTTAAGGCGCTGGTATCTATAGTTAGCGCGCTTTCATCATTTTCAATTGCCTCGTCTTCAATGATTTTTAGAAAGGGTGCGTATAGGTCTTTTTCTTTAGATACTGATGATGAAAATTCCTTGATTGTATCCTTTTCGTAACCTTTTTTGGTTAGTTGTATCCCCCCGCCCTGTCCCTTGACTTTTTCCGCCAATCCCTGAGTGATCAATTTATTTCTAATATCGTTGTAACGATCGTCTGACATATTAAGGGATGATCTTACATACCGATTCGATGATCGGCCTTGCTCTTTAAGGAGCCACAATATTCTTGCCTCGTCACTTATGCGCGCCATATTTAATATCCTTGAAATTATCTACGATTTGCATCAACGCCTCAGTATCCCGCTCGCAGTACTTGAGGAGTGCTTGCTTTAGAGATTTTCGCTCATTTTTTTGGAAGTCTTGTAACAATATGCGTTCAAAAACCTCCTGCGCCATCGTTCCATTCGTGACTTCGAGGTTGTCATAGGCAAGATCGGGCGCGATGGTCGGCAGTACGGCCTTGAGGGAGGTGGAGCCCATCATGGCGGGGTGGTAGTAATGCTTGCGAAACAGCGGCAGCAAATCGACGATTCGCGCAATCAGCGCGTTGATGCGGGGGGCGAACTCAGGAAAGAGTTCAGCAAGCTCTCGTAGACGGGTTTTCTCGAAGACGTCGTTCCAGACCAGTACGGGTCCGGTGCGACCCACGGCATCCAGCAAGGTGGCGACAAAATCGTGGCGCGGGTCTTGCTGACCCTCGGCCAAGAATTCATGATGGGTGACACGTCCATCGCGGGTTTGCCGATGGCAGGACCACTGGAACACGATCTGCTGATAGGGCCGGGTGCCCGGCCAGATCGGCACGGCGGGGTTGAGGCTCTCGAAGTCCATATAGGTGCGCGGATAGCCCAGGGCGCGCAGGTTCTGCGGCAGCACCGGATCGATCACGGCCTTGCCAGTGCGCGATGCTTTCCAAACCTGCAGATGTCGCGGCTTGCTCAGGCGGCCCTTGGGCACGTCGCGCAGATCGCTATAGCCTTCGGCGCGCAATTGCGCAGGAAGGTTTCCGCCGTAGGGCAGGATGTCGACCGGATAGCCCTCGGTCGGTGGGATGCAATGCCCCGTAAACGGACAGGGGAAAGGATCATTACACTGCGGCCCGGGTTCGATGCGAGGCGCTTTTTTGCTGGTCAGGGTTTTGCGTGCTGCGGCGACCCATTGCGGTATCTCCCCCCGAAGTTCGGCCACCTCCCGGGTGATCTCCTCCTGCCGCAGTAATCCGGCATATTGCTCGTGGCCGGGGTAGACAAATGCGGTGTCAACGACGGCGATGGATTCGGCCGCCAAGGGAATGCCTGCCTGTCGTAGAACCCAACTCTGAATGGCAGCGTCCTCGATGTGATAGTTCTTGAGTGAACTGGACGATTTCACCTCAATCATGTGCCAGCCGCGCGGTAGCGGGGCCAGAACGTCGGCCTGCACCAGTACGCCATCGTGCTCCACGGTAGCCTCGAACAGCACACGCCGGGGCTTGGCGGTCAGAGCTTGGTGGGTTTGGCGCAGGGCTTCGCGCAGATCGTTGACGTCGATCAGCACGCCATCGGGAATCATGTCACGGGCGAGTGTGCCGACAGTATTGCCGACAGCGAATACCGTTTGATTCGCAGAATCGTCCAGCAAATCTGGGCGGTTGATCTGCAGCCAAAGACGCTTGGGACATTGGCGGTGGCTGATGATGCGTGACTTGGACAATCCGGGCGGCATGGTGATTCTCAATGTCGTGTGAGTGCGAGGGAAGATCTGAGGCAGTCAAGAGGGTATCTGTGGGGGAGGAGGCTGCAGCCTCATACAAACCCCACCACGCTTTTGGGTGCATCTTTCATGCTGCATTCATCCGCCAGTGCCCGCACCAGGGCCGCGGAATCTGGCAGGGGCGCGAAGCGGTGACGCCGCGTGACGGCGGCGAAGTCCCCCGGTGTCAGGCTGGGCAGGCGTTTGACCGCACGCTGAGCGCTCTCGGTGCAGTCCAGCCCCAGATCCAGGCAATGCGCTTGCAGCAAGGCTTGGCTTTGCTCCGGGCGCAGATAGTCGAACTTGGCTTTGAGGTCAAAGCGCCGCAGCGCTGCCGGGTCCAGGCCGTCCATCAAATTGGTGGTGGCGATGAACACCCCGTCATACGCTTCCATTTGCGTGAGCATTTCGTTGACCTGGGTGACTTCCCAGGAGCGCAGGGCGCCGCGTCGCTCCTGCAGAAAGCTGTCCACCTCGTCGATGAGCAGCACGGCCCGGGCGGATTGCGCCTCCCGGAAGGCCCGCGCAATGTGTTGTTCGCTCTCGCCCACCCACTTGCTGAGCAGATCAGATGCGCGTTTGACCAGCAGTGGACGTCCCAGCCGCAGCGCCAGCCAGCGGGCATAGGCGGTTTTGCCCGTGCCGGGTGGGCCATACAGGCACAGCCGCGCGCTGCCGACTTGTGCGATGCCGTCGGCCAGTTTGCTCAAGTCGGTGTCGGCATGGACGAAGGCGGGGTCGTAGGTATCCGGCAGGCGGTTGGGATCGCGTGCCTTGACGGGGTGATGACCTTGCGCCTGCAGCGTGTTGTTCACGAGTTGCAGCAGGGCGGCGCTGGCCTGGCCTTCGGGCAGCCGATGTTCGATGGTTTGCAACACCGTGGCCGCGCGGGTGAGCACGGCGGGTGCCAATTCATCGCTCGACGCCAGAGCCTGCAAAGTAGCGCGGTCGGCCCGCTCTCCTACGCAAGCCCAGGCAATTTTCTCGCGCACGGGCAGCGGCGGCACCGGCAGCTCCAGGGCAAAGTCAAAGCGACGGATGAACGCGGGGTCCAGACTGTTCACGGCATTGGTCAGCCAGAACGTCGGTACCGGGTTGCTTTCCAGCGTCTTGTGCATCCAGCCCTTGCGTTCGAGGCCGTGGGTGCCGCGAAAGGTGTCGCTGAACATCGAGGGTTGATGCCCGCCGTGGAATACATCTTCGATTTCGTCGAACAGAATCATTACGCGGCTACGTTCCAGAAAGCGTTGCGCAGCGCGGTAGGCGCGCAGGCGGGCCACGCCGTCAATCGGATCGCCGTCTTCGTCTTCGGTCGAGATTTCATACAGTGCGCAGTCCAGAGACTGGGCCAGGGTGCGGCTGAGTTCGGTTTTGCCGGTGCCCGGCGGGCCATAGAGCAAGATGTTGACCGCAGGGCGATGCTGTGCCTGCGCCTCGATCAGGTAGTTCTGCAGCATCGGCAGGTTCGCGCCCAGATGCGGATAGTCATGCAACTGAAGTGTGGCCGGCTGGCTCGGGATGAGGATGTCGCGCAGCAGTGACAAGGGTTCCGCATCAGGTTCAAGCAGGGCGTCGGCAAAGCGCCCCGAGACCAGGTCCAACTGCGATTTCAGCGTGCCGCGCATCTGGCCGAAGGTGAGCAGACCGCAACGGGCCAGCGCTCCGCGGGGAGACATCGCTGCCTTCACCTCCTGCCCGGGCAGTTGGAGCAATTGCTCCAACGCCCGCTGCGTGTGCGCGATGCTCAGGAGGCCCAGCGCATCGGCCACATCGTCCAACTCTCGGATGGCGTGCAGCATGCAGGCAAATTCGAGAATGCGGCACTCTGTTGCGGTCAGGTCTGCCAGTGTGGCCAGTCGGACCACATTGCTGACCAGCGCCTCGGGAAGCGACGCGTGGTGGATTTGGCGCTCGGCCTGCGTATGCAGCTTGCGGAGCGGGACGATGGCCTGGCGAATCTGCACGTCCCAGGTGGCCGCATCGTCGACGACATCGGGATCGATGCCAATGCGCATCAGCACATCCCGCGGTATGCCGCCGAACTCGCGAGCCAGCCGACCCAGCCCACCCATGGGCACGAGAATGCGCAGCATCCACAGTCGCACGCAAGGGTCAAGGGTGCCGCGGTCGTGCGCGGGCGCGTGATCGAGGCTGGGGCGGCTGTGTCGCATGCTGTTCTCCGGGGGTGTGAGAACATTGTGCGGGGTAATTGCGACAGAATATGTCGCGATAGGGCAATTCTTTGCGCCGGGACTTCGGGGTTGCTCAGGGAAAGGGCTGGGGTGCGACAGCACTGAGGATCAGGGGCAGATTTCCGTTGCCCCCGGTTTTGCGCCGCCGCATCGGGTAGGCGGATGCCGTTGCCTTGTCTTTTGGCGTTCAAGGCGCGGCCGAGAACGCTGCCTTTCGGGTCTCGGGCGGAGCCTGAGCAGGTGGGGACGGGACACAAACGAAGGAAACCAAGCACGCCAGTGCGCAGGTTTTCGAGGCTTGTGGTCACGGCCCCCTACCCTGCACTTACTTCTCTACGACGGCTTTGAATTGTTACGGCTGTCGATTGAATATGTGCGCCTGTCGATACGCCTGTCGGACAACCTTTGAAACCTGTCAGTGCACCTGTCGATTGGATTTGAATTCCTGTCGATTGAATCCGCGCGCCTGTCGATGCGTTTTGAGTTCCTGTCAGATCGCTTTGAATTCCTGTCGGTGCGCTCCTCACTCCTGTCGATTCAAACCGCGCCGGTGTCGTGCCGCCTGTCGATATATCTATGCAAGCCCTTATCCGTGAGGCAATCGATGGACGCACAAGATTTCGAAGATCTGACTGAGAGCATTCGCCAGCGCGCGGACGCGACGCTGACACGGCGGCTGCAAGATCCGCAGCGCTTGTCGCCAGGGTCGCTCGTGCGCGTCCTTTTCCCGGTTATCGAGAAGCATCTGGCGGCTGGGCTGACGCTGGAAGACATCGCCGCGGCCCTGCGGGACGACGGCTTCGCCATCAAAAGAACCCATCTCGTTCGGCATCTGGGCATCATTCACGCCGAAAATGGGCTGTCGCCGCTTCAGCGAGGCGTGAAGTCCGCACCCCAACCCCAAGGGGCAAAGAAAGATGCCGGCGTCGCCCATCCCGCCGTGCACGCATCTCCGCCGCCTCCTGCGCCCGCCGTGAAACAAGCGCCCGCGCCGGCCCCGGCTAGCCCCTCAGCGCCCCCATCACCCGTGCCGTTCCCAGACATCCCGCGCGGCGAGTTGACGCACACGGAGCGCGCGGAGATCGCCAAGAAGTGGATCGACGCCCAATTCGGCGGCCGGCATCCGACCCAGGTCAAACCCGATGAGCTGTCTCCCGAAGCGCAGGTCTGGCTGGAAAAACTATGGGACAAATCCGCGCCCGTGGACCCAAAGACGGGCCAACCGTATGCGTTCAAGCGACTCACCGGCGATGGCCGCCCGACCTACGACGAGCCATGGTGGCCACCGGAGGCGGTTCCGATGGAGAACAGCGAGAAGGGCTACCTGCCGGTGCACGACGCGCAGGCGCGGGATCGGATCAAAAAGTACGGACTGACACTGCGTGCCGACGGGAACAACGTGGTCGTCTTTGACAAGAACGGCAAGTATCAGGTCGGCGGAATCCGACATGACGACACGGCGTGCCTAGCAAGGTCATTGCGCGACATCGATTACTCGATACAGGAGCAGATCAGGAACGGCATCCCCTATTGAAGCGCCGTGCCGCACCCGCGCATATCTGGTTGTGTACCTGACAACTGGAGATCGTGATGATCAAAACCTATTTCGTGGATGGCGACAAGGGCGGCGTGGGCAAGAGCTTCACCGCGCGCGCCCTGGCCGACATGCTGATGCAGTCCGAGCGCTTCAAGCTGCCGCGCCCGATCGGGCGCCTGCTGGTCGTTGATGCGGATGAATCGAATCAGGACGTGTGCGGCAAGGGCGGGTTCATTTCCGAGCGCGTCGGCGATTGCGATGTGTCCATCCTGATGCGCGGCATCGAAACGCCCGAGCAATGGATTTCCGTCGGGGATGAAGTCTTCCGGCTGGTTCAGGACTGGCCGGAAGACGAGGAAAACCGGATCGTGTTTTCGCTGCCAGCCGGGGCCGGTCTGGCGATTGCCCGTGCTGGCGAAGTCACCGAGGTGATGGCGGCGCTGAATGCCGTGCATGTGTGGGTAATCGGCACCGATTATGAGTCGGTACGGCAGTTGCAGGATCGATTCAACCAATTCCCCAAGTTCTACGGCCAGGGGTTTGTCATCCTGAACATGCGCCACGGCACGCGGGACAAGTTTGTGCACTGGAACACGAGTGAGACGCGCACGCAGGCGCTCGCAAACGGTTGGCGCGAAATCGAGATGCCGGTGCTCACCCCCTTCGTGGCGTCCGAGTTGTCGCGCACGCCGCTGCATCACGCCGCGCTCCACGGTGCGGTCAACGGAGGCAAGCGTCTTGGCATGGGGTCCCTGATTGCGGTGAAGACCTTTCGCGGCATCACCGGAGCGCGCCTGGCCGAGATGGAGCAGGAAGCCCTCGGGGAGGAACCGGAGCAACCGGGAGAGCCGGAAGGCCCAGCGCCTGGCGGATTCGCCGTTCATCCCGACAGTGAAGACATCTAAGGAGCGCGCCCATGAGCATCTATTCCGATCTGATCGAGCGCTTCGCGCCGGAGGGCCTGTCCTCGCACCAGCAAGCCGAGATTGACTCGATCCGGCTGGCCCCCCAGTTCGACGACAACGATAGCCAGTGGGGCGTGATCCTGCCGATTTACTTCCTGTCCAACCGCCGCGAGCAGGCCCGTGTCGATCAGGAAGCCCTGCTGCGGGCGATCCAGAACGTCACCACGGGAGGTATTGATGCGGAGAGGCTGGGCAAGCTCATCGGCCCGCACATCGACGCCAGCGACATCGACGTGCCCGCCCCGGAAGTCAACGCCGCCAAGATCGCACAGGCGATCACCAGGGCCACCCTGCCCGCGTTCGAGTCAGCCCTGGCGGACCGGGTGGTGAAGATGGACGCCAAGGAGGCCCACGAGGCGATCCGCGGTGCGGTGTCCGACACGCTGTTTTCGTGGCAGGTCGCCGCCGCGGTTGCTGCGGCGCTGCTGGTTGCGATTGCGGGTTACTGGTGGGGCGGCAAGCAAGTGGAGTGGCGCGATCAGCCTGTCATGCAGCAGATGCAGATGCAGATTCGACAGTTGCAGGCCGAACAGGACAGAGGCAGGCGATGATCCCGTGCCGGTCCGATCCATAACCAAACAACCAAGCTACCGAAGGACCTGGACATGACGCAACAAATAATCAGACCTGCGCGGCTCGGTGATGAGGCGCACCACAGCGTTGCCTTACTCGAGATTCTCGCCGCGTGGTCCTACGGCAATGACATCGCGATCAGCGATGAGGATGCCGACTGGCTTGATGACCAGATCGCCATCGGAATGCTCGATCGGGAGACTCTGCCGCCCGACGTCGCCCAGAGAGTGATGCAAATTCATTCATCCGTCGAGTTGTTGGAACAGCTCATGCAGAGGTTGTGACGGAATTTTGGCAACACAAAGGAGTAACAGCATGGACTCACTCACCGGAAAGATCGCCGCAGCAGCCCTATCTCTGCTGGCCCTGGGGGGCATGGGCACCATGGTTTATGAAGCCTCCCAAACCAACGCCGCCACCGCGGCGATGGTGGCCAAGGCAACCCAGAATGCCGCCCAGGCGGCGCAGCAGCAAGGAGCACAAAAATGAAGGAATTGAGCATTGAACAATGGGGCCGCCTCTTGCTGGCCCTGAGTCAAACCAGCATGGCCAACTTTGTGACCGCGGTTGGCCCTGAGTTTGCCGTCGCCCTGGCCTGGCTGGCCGTGAAGGCGCTGCAATGGGAGATGGATGGGCACATCCCGCTCTTCGGCGAAGGCGATCGTGCCGATGCGCTGTGGTTCGCCCAGCGCCTCGGCATCGACCCCGAGACCGCCGAAATCAGGCTCGCCCCTACACAAGAGGAGGCGCTGGCGATGGTCTGCCAGGGCATTGGAATCGATCAATTCCTGGACGGACTGGTCAAAGAGGAGGCGCCATGCTGATCAAAACCCTTACCCCCGTGGACCTCGGGGAGGTCAAAGACTTTTTCCACCTCGCCACAGCGACCGATGCTGAGGCCCTGTGGCTCGCAGGCAGCGCTCTGTATCAACAAAGCTGCGACTTCCTGCTGGCCCACCCGGCCCGGCTGGCTGGATTGCATGGGGATGAGGTCGCCATGGAGTTCCTTGATGATGTGCTGCGGGATTACATGAAGGGCCAGCCCCCGGCCGCCTGGGAGGATGTCATGCACGCGGCCTGCAGTGCAACGCTCGCCGGGGCGCCGTGGGCGAACCCATTCATGCCGGAGGTACAAAAATGCTGATCAACACCGAGGGGGCGACTCGGCTGTTGGGTCTGTCCAAGACCATGTTGGACCGGGCTCGGGCGGTCAACAATCCTGCCCCTCAGACCCAGCCACCCGCCGCACCAGCCCGGCGCCTGGGGCGCCCTAGACTTATCCCTTGACATTCTCCCCGCCTGCCGTGCCGGGGCGTCTTGCCGTGTGCTCACAGCACACAGCAGCACGTCGCTGCGCTTTACGGAGAGTCAAAATGAAGAAGCAAGTCCAACAGGGTTTCACCCTGATCGAACTGATGATCGTGGTTGCGATCATCGGCATCCTGGCCGCCATCGCCATCCCGATGTACGGCAACTACACCAGCCGCACGCACGCGGCGGCCACCATGTCCGAGCTGAACTCGGTCAAGACGGCCGTTGCGCTGTGCGCCCAGACCAAAGGCACTCTGAGCGCCTGCGGCACCCTGGGTAGCAATGGCCTTCCCGCCGCCATCACCGCAACAGCCAACGTGGTCAACCCGACTCTGGGTGCCAACGGCGTGATCAACGCCACCAGCGCCGCGACGACGTCGGGTGGTGTTGCGCTGACCGTGATCGACACCCCGACTATGGGCTCCACGTCCATGACCTGGGCGAACACGGGCACCATCTGCGACGGCGGCAACCGTGGTGAAGGCTCGGGCGAAGGCGACTGCCCGTGACCGCCAAGGCTTAACCACAGCCCCGCTTCGGCGGGGTTTTTTGTGCGGCGTCACGTTTATTTCATCGCGCGGCGTAGATCATTCCAGTCTGTTCGGATGCGGCCCAGGCCTGCCTGAATCCTGCGGTTGGCCATGCGCGCCAGATCGCCCACCAAAGGAGCGGATCAGGCGCCAGCCTGCGGGCAAGAGGATCGCCCAGGATCGCCAATAGGATCGGAAGAACACCAGCACGGCCCCGGCGCCCAGGATCGCCAGCCACAGGCCGCCCGCATCGCCGAGACGCAGCGCTGCGTCGAACACCCAGGCGGCCAGCGCGAGAGGCCAAAGCAAGAGAATCACGCCCATGGCGTTGCGGAAGTAAGACCAGAACAGCTTGATGGTGGTCACGGGGATCCTTTGATTACCGGTGCGCCGTGGCTGCCGACAGCACTTTGGCGACCCACTTGTTCATGCTCTGCCCCTCGCGCGCAGCAGCCTTGGCCGCCGCCGCATGAATGCTGGGGTCGATCCGCAGCATCAACTTGCCTGACGCTGGCTTTTCTGGCGGCTGTTCTAGCTTGGCGCAGGCCGAGATGTAGTCGTCAATCGCGCAGTGAAACGCCGCCTCGAACTCGGCAACGGACTCTCCGTGAAAGCCGATGATGTCAGCGATGTCCAGCACGCGCCCGACCAGGATTTTGTCATCCGGGTCATAGGTCATGCTCGCCGCATAGCCCTTGTACGTCATGACGTTGTTCATGGGGTCACTCCAATCTTTTCCAGATACTCCCGCACCAGTCTGACGCGGTACCGCAACGCCTCTTTCTCAGGGTGAGGCCGATGAAAATAGGCCCGTAATCCATCCTTTTCGAATGTCACCGATGACCCGCTACCTTCGATGACGCGGCAGCCCACGGCAACAAGCAGCGCCTCGATGCGAGACCATTCCAGGTTGCCATTGACCGGGCTGGAAAAGATCGCGTCAAGCGTCTTCTTTTGCTTGCTGTTCATGCAGACATGATAGCAAAATAAGATAGCACATTCAAGTTAAATTGATAGCAATGAGCCTGCCGCTCGTCGGCATATCCGAGTGTCCATATTCACTTGGAAGCTGCTATGCAGACAGGCCCATCACCATCTTCTATTGCCCCTGCTTCTCGCCATATTGCCATCCTGCTGCCGTCAGTCGCCGGGGTCATCTGGACGTTATCTGATCGCCCCTACGGGGTTCTGGCTTCTGTGCTGCTCATCGTCGGCGTCGCCCTCGCTGACGCCCCCCTGTGGCGATTTCTCGCGGCCTTGGCCTACTTTGCGGCGGGCAGCCGTTGCCTGCCCATGGAGGTTCAACACTTCTATGGCTCTGGCTTGGGGGTCGGCGCTGCGCTTTGGGTTGCGTCGAGCGTGCTGCTGGCCGCGCCCTGGGCGTGGGCGTCGAGCGGATGGCGTGTGGTGGTTGTGTTGCTCGCCGAGGCGCTGCCACCGTTTGGGTTCTTCGGTTGGCTATCGCCGCTGGCCATGGCCGGCGTGCTTTATCCAGGTTGGGGCGTCGTCGGCCTGGCGCTGTGCGCCGCGACGTTCTGGACAGCCGCAACGCTGGTGCGCCCATCATCATCGTTGAATGCCGTCACAGCAGCCATGTTGAGCGCCGTGGCGCTATCCGCTGCATCGGTTTGGGCCAACGCAGCCTACGAGCCGCCTGACCCGCCCGCGGGCTGGATCGGAGTGAACACGCATGTCGGGCGCGAGACCGATGATGTGATGGCCGAGGTCACTCGGAATCAGGAGTGGATCGATCAGGCCGCCGAGGCGGTCGCGCGGGCAGGCAAGCAAGGGGCAAAGAAAAGGCTTGTGATGGTGCTGCCCGAGGACGTGGCCGGCACCTGGGGGCCGGGCACGACGGCGCAGGCGCGGGCGGCGATGCGCCCCGGTGATGTCTGGCTGGTGGGCGCATCGGTGCTGGGCGGGCGGCATTGGGATGGGAGTTATCTGAATGCCGTCGTGGGGCTTGGGCAGCGCGGCGATGCGGTGTTGTTCGCTTCGCCGGTGCCCGTGCCGGGTGGGATGTGGAAGCCGTGGGAAGGGGAGAAGTCCTACACGGCGGCGCACTGGTGGGAGCCGGTGCAGACCATCGCCGGGGTGCGCGTGTGGGCATCGATCTGCTACGACCAGGGCTTGGCTTGGCCGTGGCTGCAGGCGCTTGTGCAGCGGCCTGCCGTGGTGCTGCGGGTATCGAACTATTGGTATGAGCCTGCCGGGGCTCTGGCGCCGCGCATCGCGTCGGCTACGACGGCGGCCTGGGCGAGGCTCATGGGCGCGGCGGTGGTGACGGCGGTGAACAGCGCTCACCACTCCGAGTAGAAGCCCTCGCTGCTGCCTCCAGTCATTTCCTGTAGCCGCTTGTCGCGCCACTTCTGCTGCATGGCGCTCAGCGCTGCGGCGATGGTGTCGTGCCGTTGGAAAAGGATGGGCTGCTCACGTCCGCGCTCCCAGATGGCGACCAGGTAGGCCGGGTCTTTCAGCATCGGCTCGCGCATGTAGAAGAACAAGCCCATCTCCTGCGCCGTCGGCTCGCGCGCTTCCATCATCTCGGCGCGCATCTCTTTGCATGCCTTCGCGGTCTCTGGATCGACCCACTTCTTCTCGCCGATCATACGCAGCCCTTCGTCGCGCACCGTGGCGTTGCGAGCCTTGCGGGGTGTCGTTGAGGCATCGCCTGCGCATACGGCGTGGGCCGCAGGGGCCGATTTGATGTCGTTGTCACCGGCAACCAAGACGGTTCCCAGGTAGGCGTCCAGATAAGCGTACTGATCCGCGCCGGGGTCATTGTGCGTGTGCATCTCGATGTTCCGTTTATCGGTTGGGTTGGGCGCCATGCAATCCGGCGCCTGATCGTCGCAACCCAGCGCCGCTCGGGTTGTTGTAGGGGATATTCGGCTGCCCGGCGGCGCGCAAGGCGGCTGCTGGCGTGTTGTGGCGCTCGCCCTGGGGCGGGCGCTCTCGCTGCGTCCGCCCCCCACCAGGGCTTTGCGGGCCAGTGCCATCGGGGTCGTCGTCCGGGTCATCGCCTTGCGCCAGATCGGCCTCGATCTCGGCGGCCACCTGCAGCAGCATGTCGGCGATTTCGTCGTCTGTTGGGATCAACGATGCGGATGCGCTCGCTGTGTCCAGAGGAAAGGCAAAGGCAGGGGCAAGGAAAGTCTGGCTTTGCGGCTCGGCTCCAGCATCACCGCACTGCGCCGAGTTCCCACTATTAGTGTCTTTATAGGAATTCGGCGCAGTCGTTTCGACGTTCGAGGGGGTGGTTTCAAGGATGGCGCGGGTCTGTGCGACCATCTTTTCTTGCCCCTGCTTTTGGGGTTCGTCGATCTCAGCGGTCTCGACCTGGAGCGCGTCCGCATCGGGTTCGATTACGGTAACTTCTACAGGGATATTGACGGGGGCGGCAACAACCGATTCCATCGGCGCTTCGGTGGGTTGGGCGACGCCCCGGCGCACGCGAGTTGCTGGTGGGATTGTGCCGGCGGCGCGAAGTTCCCGGATGCGCGTGCGGATCGCTTCCGTGGACGCGCTGCGCCGAAGGCCGACCAGCGCGGCGCGCACGCTGCGCTCACTCACGCCGCCGCCAGCCGCGAGCACCATGGCGATCGCGTCGTCCGCGGCCCCAGCATCGACCTTAGGCCCTGGCGCGCTGTTCGGGTTGCGCCGCACGTCGTGAATCGTCACGCCATAGCGGCGCAACGCGGCGTCCATTTCCGGCGTCTGCAGTCCACCCCACAAGGTCACCTGCAGCGGCTCGCAGCCGCGCGGGTGGTTCACCGCCCGGTTGCGCCCAATCGCTTGCGCGAGACCCTGGGCATACTCATCGAGCAGCCAGGCCCGCACTTCGGGCATGAGGGGCATGGGCGGGCCATCGGCATCGGCCTTTTCCTTGTCCATCACCTGATCCCAATCGGGCATCGGGATGCGGCAGTCGATCATGGCGCCACGCACGCAGGCATAGGCGCCCGCGATCGATTCCTTGCTCAGCAGCGGCATACCGACGAGCGCCAGATTCCTGCCACCCCACGAGTCCAGCCCCCGATCGTGTTTGCCGAACCAACCGATTGGCACGCCAGATGCTTCCTCGAATTGCTGCGCGGCGACCTCGGCGGCGCCCTCGGCCTGGTGGGCGTCCCGTGAGTATTTGAGGTAAGCCTTGTGCGTGATGACGGCGCCAGGCTTGCTCATCTTCGGCGCGATCAGATCACGGATTTCCTCGACCCGGGCGCGGGCCTTGATCGGGTAGTCGGCTTTCTGCACGTCGCCTCTGGAGTAGAGGCGCCCGATCATGCGGGCGATGCGCATGTTCTGGCTGGCTGCAGCCTCGTGGATGTGCCCGCCCAGCGATTGGATGAAGAGGCGCATGCTCTGCCCCATGGTGGCGTCGAGGAACATCACGCTGCCTTTGTCCCGTGCCCACTCGATGATGGGACTGGTCTCATAGACGAAGAGGGTGCTCTTTTCCTGCCGGGTTGATCCAGCCTCGCAGTTGCGCGCCAGGGTCGCCAGTGCGCGCAGCGGGATGAGGAAGTCGTCCTCGTCGCGCATGTACCCGACCTTCTCCCACGCGGCTGTGCCAGCGTTCGAAGCCCCAGCCTTGGCGACCTTCCTCTGCAGGTCGATGACGCGCTGGGCGTCTGCACCCAAGGGGATGTCCCCGCCGATCTTGGATGCCAGGTCGCGAAACGTGGCGTCGATCTCGGGGATCAGTTCGCGCATCGCCAGAGCCCCCGCAAGTTCTTCTGCTTCAGCCTGCGTCGGCTCGGCCTTACCTTGCAGCGCGCTGATCTGGCGATCCAGCCGATCGCCTAGGGCGTCGATGCGGTTGCGCCAGACCTTGATGTCGCCTGCTCCAATTTCAACTTCTTGCGCCATCGGGATGTGCTCATCGATGATCACCAGCCGCTGGGTTTCGCGAAGCAGGAAGCCGGTCTCAGGGTCAACCTCGCGCAACATCGCCATCGCTTCAGAGAACGCCTGCGCTGGCGCGACCAGAATCGGCGCAGCCAGTTGATCTGGCAACCCCTTATACAAAAACTGACACGGCGGCACCGTTGATGGGTCGATGCCGTCGATCTTGAAGAACTGCTCAGCGCGCTGGATGCGCGCTTCATCGCGCTTGACGAACTGCAACACCCCCGCATGTCCGTTCGGGCAATTGCGGCACAGACCCTGCGCCGGCCGGTGATTCTGGTCGCCCGCTTTGGAGACTTGAACCAGGCGATAGCAGGCGTGCGCCCCGGGGTCGACCGGCGCTCCGCCGGGCCTCCCTTCGATGGGCTCTCGCCGCCCCTGATACACCACGGCGCCGAGATGCGCGAGGCGCTGGGCGTGCTCCTCGGCTAGTTTGTGGTTGGGCACAAGGATGACGAATGGCAGGCCCTTGGCGTGCGCACGCTCAGCGACCGGGGCGACCCCGTGACTCTTCCCCAGTCCGACTGTCGCCGCCACCCCCATCGGGGGCAGTGGCGTCGGCATCGGCGCGCCCCTACCTCCGTCCTTGCGCGCCTTGCGGTTCGCTTCGCGCACGGCGTCGACCTCTACGATCTTCGCCGCATGCGCGTCAAAATATGACAACATGGCGGCAGACATGGCGGCGCGCGTGGGCTGCAGTTCGGCGTCGCGCTGCGCGATTTGAGATTTGGTTGGTGTTGCCATGGATTGCCCCTGCTGATGCGTGCAGGTGGGTATTGGCAGGGGCGGCAAGACGGGCGCGGCAATGGCCACACCCGCCACATCGAGTGCGGCGCGCATGGGTTGTCCTCACTTGTACTTGCTGCTGTTGCCTTTGCCGCGCGGGCGACCTGGGCGGCGCTGTCCGCTCGTTGCTGCTGCAGGGGCAGGGGCTGGCTGCAGTTGGCTTATCGGCCAGGCCGAGGTCACCGGCTCCACTGGCGCGGGGCGCGCCGGGCGGGCGGCGGCCAGTGCCTCGATGTGCGCATCAACATCTGCGCTGCGCCAAATGGCGCGGCGCTTCTGACCAAATCCAGCCAGCGGCGAGCGCGGTGGGATGATGGGATCGCCGCGGCGCTCCATGGCTGGGATCGAGGCGGGGGACAGGCCGAGCCGTTCGCCCAGTCCCTTGATGTCGACGTGGCCCACTGGAATCCGGGCCAGGCTGCCGGCGGGCCGGCCACCCCGCGCGGGCGTTGCGTTTTTTTGATTTTTGGTCTGAGTTTGCATCTCTGCACCTATGGGTGCAGCCTCGCCAGGAGGAAGGGACGCTTGGTCGGCCGCGCGGGTTTGGCGGGCTGACTTTTGAACTGCTTTGTCACCCGCGCGGGACGCGGGCGGCTTGAGGGCGCTGGGCCAGGATGCGTGGAGTAAGGCAGAGATGCGGTGCGCCGCAGGAATCAACGACCTCCGCGCGTCGCCGCTCCTGCATGGCGGTAGATGCGGCGAGTTCAGCTTGCAGGGCAAGCAGCAAGCCCTTCAGCGCGGCGGCGATGGACTCTTTTTTCCATCCTTCCAGCACTGCAGCGGCTGCGCGCAGCTTCGCGATCAAATCCAGCTTGATTTTTTGGACGAGAGTGAGGATTGGCATGAAGAACCCAGCCAGTCCCAGTATCGTCCACATAAGAAGCAGTGGTGCGTGGACAGCATGCCCCGAGGCTGCTTGCCATGAAAACAGCGCCAGCAACCCACACAGCACCGCAATCAACAGAACCAAAGGCGCGGCAAACACCCAGCGATCCCGTTTGATGTCGCCTTTGGTTTTTGCTACCGCTCGCCTAGTCGCTTGCATGATGCGAACACTATAGCGTGTTTTTCTATGTGCACCAAAATTCTTTTGTGTTGTGACTTGATTACAACACTCTACAATGAGATTTTCCCCTTTTTTTGCCACTACTTGCGCCCGCTAGACGCGTCGGACTTTTCGATTTCTGGTTCGATTTTGGTTCACTCAATGAACCAAAAAGCAACTACAAAGAATCATTGAAGAATTACAAGAAACACCCATAAACCATTGTTATTTAAAAGATTTATTGTTGTCGATCAGACAGATCAATAGCTTGAAAAAGCTTGATTTTTGGACTCTTAATCCGTAGGTCGACAGTTCGAGCCTGTCACAACCCACCAAGTCAAAAAAACGGCCCGGAGCAATCCGGGCCGTTTTCGTTTTTCGGTCAGCCGCTTTGAGACTTTCAACCGGCGCGGTCTTTGCGCAGAAACCGCGTGATGCCGTAGATCGCGCCGCCAGCCAGGCCCAGTTTCAGGAGGCGCCCGAGCAGCAAGCGCGAAAGACGCCTGCGCAGCAGCATCGAGACGACGGAGCCCATGATGGAGCCAACGTAGGGGTGGCTGCGGGTAAAGCGAAAAAGACCCAGCACCGAACTGGCCGGGTTGAGCGCACCAAGCACCGAGCCGGAGAGAGCGGCCTTGATCAACCGAGCCGGCTGCGCCCGCTCGCGAAACTGCTCCGCCGCCTGCACGAACTCAACGCGCTCGACGGCGATGCGCGCCACCAAAAGCTGCTTGCGTACCGAGGTCGGCAACTGCTTGGTGAAGTCGGCTGAAGGCTGAGTCATGGCCATGGTGCGACAGTGCAGGAAACGCAGGTCAGGCTCGGGAGCGCCACACTGCGGCGTCTTTGGCCAGTTCGGCGCGGGTAGCAGCAAAGGGCACAGGGGCGTGCCGGATGGCGGCGCGGATGCGGTAGACACCATACGCGGCCACGGCGATGTAGAACAGGCAGAGCAAAGCCAGCACCAGCCAATGGCTGCGATCCCAGAACAGAATGACGAGCAGCGCGGTGAGGCTGCCAACGGCGAGCAGGCCGAACAGCATGGCCACCGCGCCGAGCACGATCAGCGCCACCAGGCGCTGGCGCTCTTCGGCCAACTCGATGCTGGCGAGCTCGATGCGGCTTTGCAATAGCGCAGCCGCGCTGCTGAGCAAACGCTGACCGGCCGCGCCCAGGCCTTCGGACTGTCCGGGTTGCGCGTCTTTGGCCATGAGCTGACGAAATCAGCGGCTGCGATTGATCAGCAGGCCCACGGCCAGGCCCAGGGCTGCGGCCATGCCGATGGCCTTCCAGGGGTGGTCGTGCACATAGTCGTCGGTGGCCTGAGCCGCGGCCTTGCTGCGCTCGACCACGGCGTCCTGCAGGTCTTGCGCTTTCTCGGCGGCTTGACGCAGCAGTTTCATGCCGCGGCGCTGCAGTTCAGCGGCTTGCTCGCCACTGCTGGCTGCAGCCTGTTTGAGCAGATCTTCTGCGTGGTCGATCACGAGCGCGACATCGGATTTGATCTCTTGGACTGACTTGGTCATGGTGGACTCCTGAATGGAAAAAACGTGAAACGCTGCGAAACATGTTAGCCCGCAATGCAGCGCCGCAGTTGACGCACTGCAAACACATCGCTCAAGGGCGCAAGGCGGCGATCAGGCGCTGGGGCTGCAAAAACAAGTCGAGGGCAGCGTGAATGTCGGGAGCGACGAGTTGCGCGGCCGCCAGCGTGAGCCCATGAGTGCATTCCGGCCCGAGCACGGCGATGCCCAGGGTGGCGGCTCGCAGCATGTCCACATCGTTGCGTCCGTTGCCCAGGGCGGCCACGCCGCCGCCTTCGGCCAGCAGGGTGCGCACGCGAGCGGTTTTGTCAGCGCCGGTGAGCACGACGGCGTGACGTACCGGCAGGCCCGCAAGCGTCCGCGCGACCGTGCCGTAGGTGTCTCCGGTCAGCACCTCGATCTCCAGGATCCGGCTCAGCGCGCTCAGGCGTTCGGCCACACCGGCGATCAGCGCGCCGTTGCAGGCGAGGGTGCCGTTGAAGTCGATCAGCAGGTGGCGCAGACTCAGCGTGTCGGCGCCGGGAATGGCAACGGCCAGCCCGGGCAAAGCAGCGCGGGCAAGCGTCATGACGACTCCCGGATACGCTGCACCAGCGCGGTGGTCGAACGTCCCTCGACAAAGGGAATGGCCACCGAGCGGCCGCCCCAGGTCTGCACCAGCGCGGTCTCGGCCAGCGTGGCCATGTCGTAATCGCCGCCTTTGACATACACATCAGGGTGCACGCGCTCGATCAGGTTCAAGGGCATGCTCTCTTCGAACAGCGTGACGAGGCTGACGCTTTCCAGCGCGGCGAGCACGGCGGCGCGGTCGTCCTGCGCGTTGAGCGGGCGCTCCGGCCCTTTGCCCAGCAGGCGCACCGAAGCGTCGGAGTTCAGCCCCAGCACCAGGCTGCCCCCCAGTGCGCGGGCGGCGGCCAGGTACACCACATGACCCCGGTGCAGGATATCGAATACGCCATTGGTAAACACCAGCGGCCGCGGCAAGGCGGCCAGCCGCGCTTCAAGGTGCTCTGAAGCCACGATTTTTTCAAGAAAATGCATGGACCAAAGCTTAGCGGCTGCGCGTGCCGCTAGATTCTGCAGGCGCGTTCACTTTTGTTCACGCCTGCGCCAAACGGAAGTCGATATGATTTTGATCAATCTATTTCCATCCATTCATCGATTGACCTGCATGTCGGGCGCTTCGAGAAAGTGAGTCTGTTGCCGTGACCTCCGCATTGTTCGGCCGACTGCGCCTGTTTTGGCGGAACATCGATCCGATGGTGCCCATGACGCTGGTCGGCGCTGCGGTGGGTTTCATCGCTGCGATCGCGGTTGAGGGATTCCGCCAGGCCATGTACGCGGTCATGCGCCTTTACACCGAACAAGAACATCTCGTGGCCGCCGCCGCGGGGCTGCCGCTCTGGGCGCGGGTGGTCATCCCCACAGTAGGCGCCACGCTAGGAGGCTTGATCATGTGGGCCGGGCACCGCTGGATCAAGCGTCCGCGCGGGCCGGAATACATGGAGGCGGTGCTAGTGGGCGATGGTCGGTTGCCTCTAGGCCCCAACCTCACGCGCACGCTGTCGTCTCTGGTCGGGGTGAGCAGCGGCATCACCATCGGCCGCGAGGGCACCATGATCCAGTTCGCGGCGCTGGTGTCGTCTTTGTTGGGCCGCATCGGCAAGACGGATGCGGCGCATCGTCGGCTCATCGTGGCGTGTGGGGCGGCCGCTGGTTTCGCCGGGGCGTATCACGCGCCGATCGCGGGCACGCTGTTCGTTGCCGAAATCATTCTGGGCGGTCTGGCGCTGCGTGAAATCGCAGCCGTGCTGGTCGCCGCGGTGATGGGCGAACTCACCACTCAGGCGCTGTTCGCCACCGGGCCGCTATACCTGTCTCACGCCATCCCGGTGGTGGGGTTTTCTGACCTGGTCGATGCCGTGTTCATCGGCGTGATCGCCGGGCTGCTCGGGCCCGCCTTCCTGTGGCTGCTCGACACGGCACGCAAGCGCTATCAGCCGCTGATCAATTTTCTACCGCTGCGCATGGGGCTGATGGGCCTGCTCATCGGCCTGCTGTCGATGATCCGCCCGGAGGTCTGGGGCAATGGCTACAGCGTGGTGCAATCCATGTTGGTCGATCACTGGGCGCTGTCCACCCTGGTGTTGGTGTTCGTGCTGCGCATCATTGCGGTGACGGCGGCGAGCGCGGCCGGCATTCCGGGCGGCGTGCTCACGCCCACGCTGATGCTCGGCGGCGCCATCGGCCTGATGGTGCAGCACACCCTGCTGCTAGGTGACGCCACGCACGCGCAGGCCTTGTGGGTGCTGGTGGGCATGGGCAGTCTGCTGGCGGCCACCACACATGCGCCGGCGATGTCGGCCATCATGGTGTTCGAGATCACGCGCAATTACAACGTGGTGCTGGCCGCCATGCCGGCCTGCGTGGTGGCCTCGGTGATAGGCAGCCTGCTGCGCGAGCGCTCGGTGTATGCCGAAGCCCTGGGACTGAAGGAGGGCGCCAGCGGCCGTACCTCGCTGTTCGACGCCATCACCGGGCGCCAGCACGCCGTCTCCAGAGCGTCGGCTGGCGACAGCGAAGCGCCGCCGCCGCTTAATCCGCGCGAGGTCGATCAGTCGCGCGATTAGGGTTTGGATCAGAAACCGCTCACGCGGTGCCGTTCGCGCCAGTCGTGAACGCTATGCGCCAAGTCCGTTAAAGCCGCGGTCACCCGCACGCCCTCGGGCAGACGTTTGCGCAGCGCCGGATTGGAGCCGCCCGCCCACAGCTCGACGGCACGCGGCAGACGGTCGCGCAGTTCGGCCAGGGCGTCGAACACCTGCGCGGCCTGCAGCAGGGAAGAGAAACTCAGCACCAGCACATCGGCCGCGTGCGCCTGAGCGGCCATGAGCATATTGCCCAGCGGCAGTTGCGCGCCGAGCTGAACGCAGCGGCAACCCTCCAGCGCCAGCATGGCTTCGGCCATGAGCAGACCCAGCACATGCGGCTCCTGCGGCACGGTGGTCATCAACACTTTGGGACGCGACTGCGCCGCTTCACCCAGCGGAATGGCGTCGATGGCGGTGCGCAGCACGCGCTGAATGACCTCGGAATACAGGTGCTCTTCAAACACCTCCAGTTCGCCTCGCATCCACGCCTGCCCCACGCCGGAATTGAGCGGAGCGACCACTTCAGTGACAAATCGGCTGATGCCCATGCGCATCGCGTCTTGCAGCAGCGCACGCCGCAACAGTTCGGCATCGTGCCGTTTGAGCAGCGCGAGGTAGGCGTGCACTTCGGCGCTTTCCGTCGGCATTTGCTCGCTTGCCGACGCAGCGGCGGCATCGGGCGAAATCTCGGCCGAGCTGCGGCCGCGCGCCAAGGCATCGAGTTCGTCGATCGGCAGTGCCACAACCTGCGCGGGACGGTGCCCGCCGTCGAGCAAACGCTTGATGACCCGCAGGCGCTCGACCTGATCGAGCGGATAGAGCCGGTCGCCCGACGCATCTCGGTGGGGCTGAGGAAAACCGTAGCGCCGCTCCCAGACCCGCAGCGTGTCCTTGCCGATGCCGGTGTCGCGCTCGACGGCGGCAATGCTGAGTTGCAAGGCGGTATTCACGGTGCGGTCATTCATCGGAAAGATCGTCGTCTTGGACAAAGCATTTCGATTTGCATTTCTTTGCTTGTCCAGCAGTAGGTAGAGAAGTTGGATCCAAGGTTGAATCCATTAGCGCTTTCTCAGCGTAACAGTATGGTAAGCCGTCTGACCCCAGACTGATAACCCTACTTATGTCTAGGACAAATTTGAAAATACTTGGTGTCGAAGTTGAACTCAAGCATCATTGTCCTAGACAAACACCCACCCGTCTACAGGAGTTGTCCATGCACCGCACTATGCTTAACCCGATCTCTCGCTTCGCAACAGCCGCGCTGCTCGCGCTTGGCGCCCAGCTGTTCAGCCCGTCCGCGTCCGCAGCTCAGTCGGCGCCCGCAGCGTCGGCCACCTGCCCTGCCCTGCTCAACCAGACCTTCCCCCGCCTTCAAGACGACAAGCCCGAAAGCCTTTGCCAATACGCGGGCAAAGTCATCCTCGTGGTCAACACGGCCAGCTATTGCGGCTTCACCCCGCAATACAAGGGGCTGGAGGCGCTGTACCGCGAGTACGGCAAGCAGGGCCTGGTGGTGCTGGGCTTTCCGTCCAACGATTTCCATCAGGAAATGGATAACAACGCCAAGATCGCCGCGTTCTGCAAGGACACCTACAACGTGCAATTCCCGATGTTCGCGCCCTCGCACGTCACTGAGCCCAAGCCGAACGCGCTGTTCGAACAGCTCATCCTCGCCACCGGCGATCAGCCCAAGTGGAACTTTTACAAATACCTGATCGGCCGCGACGGCAAGGTCGTGGGCGTCTATCCCAGCCTGGTCTCGCCAGACAACAAAGACTTTGTTGCCAAGATCAAGACTCTGCTCGCGCAGAAGCCCTGAGTTATTTCTCCTCCCCCGCCACCGCCACAGAAAGGCCCGCCATGAACGCCCCGGAAAAACTGTTTGCCCAGGCTGCCGCAGCCACCCTGCCCGATGTGCAGGCCACGCCTGACCGCCGCAATATCTCCATTCAGCAAGTGGGTGTGCGCGGTGTGCGCTATCCCGTACAGATTCGCTCAGCGCAGGGCGTGCAGCCCAGCGTGGGCACCTTCGAGATGACGGTGGCGCTGCCGCCCGAAGTGAAGGGCACGCATATGTCGCGCTTCATCGAAATGCTCGAAGCGCATCGCGAGCCGCTGGACGCCCAGCAACTCGGCGTGTTGCTGCAGCACATGCTGACTCGCCTACAGGCCAGCGAAGGCGCCATCACCGCGCAGTTCACCTACTTTGCCCGCAAGACCGCGCCGGTGTCGGGCGTGGAGAGCCTGATGGATTACGAAGTCACCCTGCACGCGGCGCAAAAGGCGGGCGCGCTGACGCTCACGCAGAGGGTGCAGGTGCCGGTCACCAGCCTGTGCCCCTGCTCCAAGGAAATCTCCAATTACGGCGCGCACAACCAGCGCTCGCATGTCACCATCGGCGCCACGCTGCGCGGTGAAATGGGGCTGGACGAGCAGATTCGCATCGCCGAGACGGCGGCCTCGTGCGAACTCTGGGGCCTGCTCAAGCGTCCCGACGAAAAGTACGTCACCGAGCGCGCCTACGACCATCCCAAGTTCGTCGAAGACCTGGTGCGCGATGTCGCCGTGGCGCTGGAGCGCGATGAGCGCGTGGCCGCCTACACCGTGGAATCGGAGAATTTTGAATCCATCCACAACCATTCGGCGTATGCCTTGGTAGAAGGCCGCAAAACCTAACGCGGCCAGGGAGCCAAAACCATGCGCATAGCCATCATTGGAACGGGAATCTCAGGCCTCGGGGCGGCGTGGGCCTTGCGCCATCGGGCGCAGATCACGCTGTTCGAGGCCGGTTCGCACTTTGGCGGCCACACCCACACGGTGGATGTCGATCTGCCCGGCGAAGTGCCTTTCGCCGTGGACACGGGTTTTCTGGTGCTCAACGAGCTCACCTATCCCAAGCTGCAGGCGCTGTTCGCCGAGCTGGACGTGCCGCTGGCGACCTCCGACATGTCGTTCTCGGTGCAGACCCCGCTGCCCGACGGCAACACGCTGGAATGGAGCGGCTCCAACCTGAACACGGTTTTCGCCCAGCGCCGCAACCTGACCCGACCGTCCTTCTGGCGGATGCTGCGCGACATCCTGCGTTTCAACCGCGAGGCCACGGCGCTGGCGCGCAAACCCGATGCCGAGCTCGACCTCAACCAGACCGTGGGCGACTACCTGCGTCGCGAAGGCTATAGCGATTCGTTTCTGCACTGGTATCTGCTGCCGATGACCGCCTGCATCTGGTCGTGCCCACCGGGGCAGATGCTCGACTTTCCGCTGGCCACGCTGGTGCGCTTCTGCGACAACCACGGCCTGCTGCAGGTCAACAACCGGCCGCAATGGTTCACCGTGCGCGGCGGCGCGCGGCAGTATGTGCAGAAAATGCTCGCCCAACTGCCCGACGCGCGTCTGCGCACTCCCGTGCAGCGGGTGGTGCGGCATGACAACGGGGTTGAACTGCACACGACAGGCGGCGCCATTTGGTTCGACGAAGTGATCTTCGCCTGCCACAGCGATCAGGCCCTCGCGCTGATCGACTCCCCCAGCCCGGCCGAGCGCGAAGTGCTCGGGGCCATCCGCTACCAACCCAACCGTGCGCTACTGCACACCGACACCCGCTTGTTGCCACAGGCGCGCCAGGCCTGGGCCGCGTGGAATTACGAAAGCACGGTAGACGCCCGCACCGAACAGCCCACCGTCTGCCTGCACTACCTGCTCAACAAGCTGCAGCCCCTGCCCACGCAACGCCCCATCGTGGTGTCGCTCAACCCGCTGCGCGAGCCCGCCGAGCACACCGTGCTGCGCGAGATCAGCTACGCCCATCCGATCTTCGACCAAGCGGCGATCGACGCCCAACAGCGCGTGCCCGAACTGCAAGGCCAGCGGCACAGCTACTTCTGCGGGGCCTGGTGCGGCTACGGCTTTCATGAAGATGGTCTGAAATCGGGCTACGCCGCGGCGCAAGCCCTGCTGACCCATGTGGACGCGCAGCCCGCCGACCGCGCTCTGGCCGCATGAAAGCCAGCGCCATGTCTACCGCTGCATCGCCCCACCCGCACCAGCCGCTCATCGGCAGCGGCCCGGTACGCCACCGCCGCCTGCGCCCGGCGGTGCATGCGTTCAGCTACCGAGCCATGTTTCTGCTGTTGCCCATGCGCAGTCTGGCGCGCGACCCGGCGCTGCTGCCCATCGCCCGCAACCGCTTTGGCGCGATGAGCTTTTTCGATACCGACCACGGCGACGGCGGCAGCGACAGCCTGGCCTGGCTGCAAGACCTGCTTGCAACGCAAGACATCCTCGACGCCGATGGCGAAATCTGGCTGCAGACCTTTCCGCGCATCTGGGGCTATGTGTTCAAGCCGGTGAGCCTGTGGCTGTGCGAACGCGCCGACGGCAGCCTGCGCTGCGCCGTGGCCGAGGTCAACAACACCTTCGGCGAACGGCACTGCTACATCCTCACCCCACCGGCGGGCGAGCGCAGCCTGCAATGGGGCGCCGAATATCGCGCCAGCAAGGTGTTCCACGTCTCGCCGTTCTGCACCGTGGAGGGCGGCTACCGCTTCCGATTCATGCGTAGCACGGGCGCGGGCACCGACCGCATGCTTCTGCGCATCGACCATGACGACGCCCAGGGCCCGCTGATCGAAACCAGCATCAGCGGCGTCCTGCAGCCGCTCACCGCCGCCCGCGCCCGCATGGCCCTGCTGCGTCACCCCATGCACAGCTTCGGCGTCATTGCGCGCATCCACTGGCAAGCCTTCAAGCTCTGGCGCAAACGCGTGCCGTTTCATTCCAAGCCCCTTCCTCCTGACCATTTCGCGAGCCGATCATGAACGCCAGCGACCGCAGCCTGTCACCGCTCTCTCTCGACCCGACCCTCGCCGCAGGGCAAGCCCACAAGCCGCGCAAACCCCCGCTGGCCGCGCGCGGCGTGCTGCGGCTGCTGGAACGCCTGCAGATTGGCCGCCTCGATTTTCACGGCCCGGATGGCGTCTGGCGGCACTTCGGCCAAGACGACAACGGCCCGCATGCCGAAGTCGCGCTGCACGACTGGGCCGTCATGGGCGAAGTCCTCAAGCGCGGCGACATTGCCTTTGCCGAAGCCTGGATGCGCCGCGCCTGGGACACGCCCGATCTGCCCGCGCTGCTCAAGCTGCTGGTGGCCAACCGCGAGATCATCGCCCGCGCGCTGCATGGCAGCCTGTTGGGTCGGCTGCCCGACCGCATCCGCCATCTTCTGCGCCGCAACAGCCGCGCCGGAAGCCGCGACAACATCCACGCGCATTACGACATCGGCAACGCCTTCTATCAGCTCTGGCTCGACCCGAGCATGACCTACTCCAGCGCCCTGTTCAACGGCGACCCCGCGCAGACGCTGGAACAGGCGCAGGCCGCCAAGTACGCCCGCGTGCTCGACCAACTGCAACTCCAGCCGGGCGCGCGGGTGCTGGAAATCGGCTGCGGCTGGGGCGGCTTGGCCGAAGTCGGTGCGCAGCGCGGGCTGCGCCTCGACGGCATCACCCTGTCCGCCGAGCAGCTGGCCTACGCCCGCGCCCGGCTCGCCCAGGCCTCGCCGCAGCCCCGGCTTGAACTGTGCGACTACCGCGATCTCGACCGCATCGCCCCGCCAGACGGCTATGACGGCATCGCCTCCATCGAAATGTTCGAGGCCGTGGGCGAGGCTTACTGGCCCGGCTTTTTCCGCACCGTGGCGCGTCAACTCAAACCCGGCGCGCGCGCCTGCATCCAGACCATCACCATCGCCGACGATCTGTTCGACGACTACCGGCGCGGTACCAACTTCATCCAGCGCTACATCTTCCCCGGAGGCATGCTGCCTTCGCGCCGCGCTTTCATCGCGCAAGCCAAGGCCGCAGGGCTGGAGGTCGTCGAAGAACTGGCCTTCGGCGCCGACTACGCCCACACCCTGGCGCTATGGCGCGAACGCTTCACCGCCCAGCTCGAAGCGGTGAAGGCCCAGGGTTTCGACGACCGCTTCCTACGGCTGTGGACCTTCTATCTCGCCTACTGCGAGGCGGGTTTCAGCCAGGGCTCAACCAACGTATGGCAGTTCACCTTGCGCCATGCCCGCACGCACTGAAACCAACTTGCACGGGCTGTCACGCCGTGCGGTGTTGCTGGCCGTAGCCGCCTCGGCGCTGCCCCTGCGTGCGCGGGCACAAGCGTCTGCGGGCGTTCCAAGTGAAGTCAGCGCCGCGATTTCGCAGGCCCGGCGCGCGGGCAGCGGCGACTTTCGCTACTTCGGTTTTCTGGTCTATCACGCCACGCTCTGGGTCGGCCCGCAAGGCTTGGGCGCTGAACTGGGCGAGACGCCCTTCGCCCTGCAATTGCGCTACGCCCGCAGCCTCAAGGGCGCCGACATCGCGGCGCGCTCCGAGGAGGAGATGCGCAAACTCGGTGAAGGCACGCCGCAGCAACGCGCCGCCTGGCTGCAAGCCATGCAACGGCTTTTTCCCGACGTGACCGACGGCGACACCCTCACCGGCGTGTTCACCCCCGCGGGCGCCCTGCCTGCGCAGACCCGCTTTTACTTCAACGGCGCGTTGCGCGGCGCCGAAAAAGGCGTGGCCTTCGCCCGTGCGTTTTTCTCCATCTGGCTGTCGCCGCAAACCCCCGCCCCCGGGCTGCGCCGCGATCTGTTGGCCAATCTGGGCGAACAGTCCACTCGGCCATGAACGCGCCGCCCGCCGTCTTACCCGCCGCAGCGGCTGCACTCACGCCCGCCGCCGCGCCGCTGCACGCCCTGGCGTTGTTGCGCTACGGCGCGCCCAGTCTGGCGTTTGCCTTCGTCGCCCTGCCGCTTTACGTCTATCTGCCGGAGCATTACGCCACGCGTTATGCGGTGCCGCTGGGCTATCTCGGCGGCGTACTGCTGCTCACCCGTTTTACCGACGCGCTGTTCGACCCCTGGCTGGGGCGGCTGGCCGATCATCTGCTGCGGCGCGGATGGGCCAAACCTGCGCTGCTCGCGGCCTGCGCGCTGATGTTCGCGGGGTTTGCCGCATTGTTCGCGCTGCCCGCGCTGCTTCCCTTTGCTGCGGGCGAATGGCGCTTCACCCTGCTGTTCATCGCGGCGCTGCTGCTGACCTATCTGGGGTTCAGCGCCGCGTCCATCGTGCATCAGGCCTGGGGCGCCACCCTGGGCGCCGACGAGGCACAGCTCGCCCGCACCGTGGCCTGGCGCGAAGGGCTGGGCTTGGCCGGGGTACTGCTCGCGGCCGTCGTGCCGCAGCTCGGTGGCGCGACTGCGCTGGTCGCGGTCTTCGCCGTCGCCCTGATCCTCAGCCTGGCGCTGCTGCGGCGCGCGCCTGACCCCGCGCCCCACCATGCCGTCGCCCACGCCAAACTGCATTGGCGCACCCTGCTGGCGCCGCTGCACAACCGGCGCTTCGTGGCCCTGCTCGCAGTGTTCGTCACCAGCGGCATCGCCGCCGCCATTCCGGCCACGCTGGTGCTGTTTTTCATCCGCGACCGGCTCGATGCGGCGGCGCTGTCGGGCGCGTATCTGTTCGCCTATTTCGCCGCGGCCGGGCTGCTGGTGCCGATCTGGCTGCGCGCGGTGCGGCGCTGGGGCGCGGCGCGCTGCTGGCTGCTGGGCATGGGGCTGGCGGTAGCGGCTTTCGTCTGGGCGGCGCTGCTGCAGCCGGGCGATCGCTGGGGCTATGCGCTGGTGGTGGTGCTGTCGGGCGCGGCGCTCGGGCCCGATCTGGTGATGCCGCCCGCGCTGCTCGCCGGGGTGATCCGCGCAGGCGGCCACGGCAACCGGCTCGAAGGGAGTTACTTCGGCGTGTGGAACTTTGCGACCAAGCTGAACCTCGCACTGGCTGCCGGGCTGGCTTTGCCGCTGCTGGCGCTGTTCGGCTACCGACCGGGCACGCTGGAAACCGGTGTGCTGCCCCCGCTGGTGGTGGCGTACTGCCTGTTACCGTCTTTGCTCAAGCTCGTGTCTGCCGGGCTGCTTTGGCAATTTTTTGTTCGCGGTCGGTCAGGCCCGGCCGCGTTTGCTTCCTGAATGGAGAGTCTTCCCATGTCGTTCAAATCTGCTTTGCACTCCTGGATGTCATTTCGTCGCGGCTGGCTGCTGGCCGCGGTGCTGGGCATCAGTCTGCTGTCGGGCTGCGCCAGCGTCACGCCGCTGGCTTATCGGGGTCAGACGCCCACGTTCGATCTCAAGCAGTATTTCAACGGCCGGCTCACCGCGGTGGGCATTGTGTTCGACCGCTCGGGCAAGATGACGCGGCGCTTTCATGTGACCATCGACGCCTCCTGGAAGGGCGACGTGGGCACGCTGGACGAACACTTTGTCTACAACGATGGCGCCAAGCAGGAGCGCATCTGGACCATCCGCGAGCTGCCCGAGAAAGACGGCGAGAAGCGCTACATCGGCACCGCGGGCGATGTGATCAGCGAGGCCATCGGCCGCGCGGCGGGCAATGCGCTGAACTGGCACTACACCCTGGCGCTGCCGGTGGATGGCACGGTCTACAACGTGCAGTTCGACGACTGGATGTATTTGATGGACGATCATGTGCTGCTCAACCATTCGGTCATCACCAAGTTCGGCTTCAAGGTGGGCAGCGTGTTCCTGTCGTTTTACAAGCCCTGATGACCATGCCACTCAACCCGCGCATCACGGGCTGGAAGGAACGGCGCGTCTGGGTGATCGGTGCGTCCACCGGCATCGGCCGCGCCACCGCCGTCGCGCTGTTGCAGCGCGGCGCGCGGGTGGCGGTGTCGGCGCGCAATGCGCAGGCTCTGCAGCAGATCGACGGCGCCCTGCCCCTGCCACTCGACGCGACCGATGCGCAGGCCCTGCGCGCCGCGATGCAAAGTCTGCAGCGCGATTGGGGCGGCCTCGATCTGCTGCTCTACTGCGCCGGCACCTACCGCCCTATGCGTGCCACCGAATTCGATCTGGCCAGCGCCTTGCAGCATGACGATGTGAACTACCGCGGTGCGCTGCACGCCCTCGATGCCGCGCTGCCGGTGTTAAACGCCCAACGCGCGGGCCATATCGCCCTGGTCAGCAGCGTGGCCGGCTTTGGCGGGCTGCCGCAGGCGCTGGCCTATGGGCCGACCAAGGCCGCGCTGATCAATCTCGCCGAAACGCTTTACCTCGATCTGCACCCGCTGGGCATCGGTGTGCATGTCATCAACCCCGGCTTTGTGGAAACGCCGCTCACTGCGCAGAACACCTTCGCCATGCCCGCCCTCATCACCCCGGAACAGGCGGCCGCCGCCATCCTCGCCGGACTGGAAGCGGGCCGCTTCGACATCCACTTTCCGCGCCGCTTCACCCTGTGGCTCAAGCTGCTGCGGCTGCTGCCGCGCGGGCTGTATTTCCGCATTGTCAGCCGCTTCACCGGGCTCTGAACGCAGCGGCGAGCGCGACCCGCCGCCATGCTCCCGCCTGTATGAAAACACGCATGACCTCAGGGTGAAGACACGTTAGATTCGTGTCCAAAAGCAACGGCCACGCCCCCCCATCGCGCGATGGCCCAACCCGAGGAGAACTTGATGGATCGCACCTTGCATCGTCGCGAGTGGCTGACGCTGGCCGCCGCGAGCACTGCGGCTTTGATCGCGCGCCCGGCTTGGGCCGTGGTCGCAGCACAGGCCGAAACCCCGCTGCAAAGCTTCACCGGACCTGGCGCCAATCCGTTCTGGAACAGCGTGGGGCCGTATGTGACCTACCCGCAGAAGTCGCCGCTGCTGCGCCTGACCGACCGCCCGATTCAGCTCGAAACCCCGCGGGCCTATTTCCGCAGCGTCATCACGCCCAACGAGGCGTTCTATGTGCGCTATCACTTGCCCGACATTCCCAACGCCATCGACCTCAAGACCTGGCGTCTGGAACTCACCGGCAACTTCAAGAGGCCGCTGCAGTTCAGTTTCGATCAGCTCTTGCGCGAGTTCCGCAGCGTGGACATTGCCGCGGTGAACCAATGCTCGGGCAATTCTCGTAGCTACTTTCAGCCGCGCGTGCCCGGCGGGCAGTGGGGCAACGGCGCGATGGGCAATGCCATGTGGACGGGCGTGCGCCTGCGCGACGTGCTGGCCCGCGCCGGTATCGAAAAGGGCACGGTGCAGATACAGTTCGAAGGTCTCGACCACGGACCGGGCCCCGAGGGCAAAGGATCGCACCGCTTTCTCAAGTCGTGGGACGTACACGAGCCCATTCTCGATGAAGCCATCATCGCCTACGCCATGAACGGCGAGCCGCTGCCCATGCTCAACGGCTTTCCGGTGCGGCTGGTCATGCCGGGCAAGTTCGCCACGTACTGGACCAAGCACCTCACCCACATCCGCGCGCTCACCACGCCGGACACCAACTTCTGGATGTACCCGGCCTATCAGATTCCGGACACCCCCAACGGCAGCACCACGCCGGAAGAACTCAAAGCGGGCAAGGTCAAGCTGGTGCCCATCGGTCATGTGAACATGCCGGTGCGCTCCTTCATCATCGACCCGGACGACAGCGCCCCCGTGGTACACGGCCTGTCCACGGTGATCCGCGGCATTGCCTTCAGCGGCATGGGCGGCATCCGCAAGGTCGAGGTGTCGACCGACGGCGGCCAGACCTGGAAAGCGGCCAAGCTCGGGCGCGATCTCGGCCGCTATTCGTTCCGCGAGTTTGAACTGGCGTGGAAGCCCGATCTACCCGGCTTGCAGACGCTGGCGGTGCGCGCCACCGACACCGCCGGGCACGTGCAGCCCGACAGCGGGGTGTGGAACCCCGGCGGCTATTTGTGGAACAAGATCGAGCGCCAACAAGTGCTGGTGCTCGACGCCTGATCGAAAGGACACGCCATGCAAAAAACCCTCACCCTCGCTGCCGCCACTGGGCTGGCGTTGTTGACCCTGGCCCTGCCATCGGCACTGGCCGAAACCCCGCGTCCCGGACTGCTGAGCGCCGGCGACTATGCCACTGGCCCGCTGGGCTCGGAACTGCAGCCTGGGCGCGTGCAGCCGGGCAATGGCGCGGTGTATCGGGTGGGCAAGTGGCCCACATACACCGCAGAGCTGGCCGCAGGGCCCGGGCGCGACGCCACGCTGGGCAACTGCAGCATGTGCCACAGCGTGACCTACATCACCCAGCAGCCCCCGCTGCCCGCGGCGACGTGGGAAGCCGAGGTGCACAAGATGATCAAGGCTTTCGGCGCGCCCATCCAGGAAGCGACGGCCAAGGAAATCATCACCTACCTGCAGACGCACTACACGCCAGAAACCCGCAAGGAGTGAAAGTGCAGTTGGACTGCGCGTTACCGCGCGTCGTCAGCCGTTCTTGATGCGGCTGACGATGGCGTCGGTAAAGCGCTGGGTATTGGCCCGCCCACCCAGATCGCCGGTGCGGATGTTGTCGACATTCAGCGTGTCGGAAATCGCCTGACGCAGGCGGTTGGCTTTGTCGTGCAGATCGACATGGTCGAGCATGAGGGCAGCGGCCAGCATCAATGCGATGGGGTTGGCGATGCCCTTGCCCGCGATGTCAGGCGCAGAGCCATGCACCGCCTCGAAAATGGCTGCATCTTCCCCGATGTTGGCGCCGGGCGCCATGCCCAGTCCACCCACCAGCCCTGCGGCCAGATCCGACAGAATGTCGCCGAACAGATTGGTGGTCACCAGGGTGTCGAACTGCCACGGGTTGATCACCAGCTTCATGCAGCAGGCATCGACGATCACGTCGTCGAGCGCGATCTGGTCGGCGTACTTCTCCTTGTGCAGCATATAGGCCGTTTCTAGAAAGATGCCGGTGAGCGCCTTCATGATGTTGGCCTTGTGCACCACCGTGACCTTTTTGCGCCCCAGCGCGATGGCGGTGCGGAAGGTGTAGTCGAGGATGTTGCGCGCGCCCTGCCGCGTGTTCACCCCGGTGGCAATAGCCACGGCGTGCGGGTCGCCGTCGATCGGGATGTAGTGCTCGTAGCCCATATACAGGCCTTCGACGTTCTCACGAAACACCAGCAAATCGATGTTGTCATAGCGCCCGCCGGGAATCAGCGTCTTGGTCGGGCGCATATTGGCGTAGAGCTTGAAGGCCTCGCGCAGGCGCACATTGCTGGAGCGATAGCCGCCGCCCGAGGGCGTTTCCAGCGGCCCCTTGAGCGCCAGTCGCGTGGTGCGGATGCTGGCCAGGGTAGCCGCGGGCAGCGGATCGCCCGCGGTCTTCACCCCGCCCAGGCCCGCCACCTGCGCGTCCCAGTCGAAGGGATCGCCCAGCGCGTCGAGCGCGGCCAGGGTGGCCTCCATGATTTCGGGGCCGATGCCGTCTCCGGCGATCAGGGTGGCGGGAATGCTGGGGGTCATCGAAGTCTCCGTTGATGGGGCGCTGATTCAGCAAGCAAGGTGCGTGCCGCAACGCATGATTGCTAGGGCGGGTGTAGACCCTAAACTGTAGCGAACGCATTCGACAACAAGGGAGCGAACATGAATTTGCGCAGCGGCCTGGTCATCCTGGTGATCGTGCTCATCGCCATCTTTTCCGCACTGAACTGGAGCGTGCTGATGGCGCCCACCGAACTATCGCTGGGCTTCACCACGGCGAAGGCGCCGCTGGGGCTGATCATGCTCGGGCTCATCGTGGCGCTGGCGGCGGTGTTCCTGATTTACATCGTGGTGCTACAGGCCGGGATGATGAGCGAATCGCGCCGCGTCGCCAAGGAGCTCAAGGCCCAGCGCGAACTGGCCGACAAGGCCGAAGCCTCCCGCTTCGACGAGTTGCGCCAGTTGCACAGCACCGACATGGACAAGCTGCTGGCCCGCATCGACCAACTCGACCGCGAATTGCGCAGCGCCATCGAGGCCAATGCCAACGGCCTGAGCGCCGCTCTGGGCGAAATCGACGACCGCCTGCAACGCACGGGCACGCCGCGGCTGATGGGGTGACCACTCCCCCTCCCAACCTCCCCCACTGCGTGGATGATGAGTAAAAACTGGCGCGCTACTCCCTCCCCATTTGTGGGGAGGGCTGGGGTGGGGAGGATGTCGGCGCGGAGATTGGCATCACGCTAGGCGCCAGACAGGTTGTGGCATTACAGGCCTGCACCCGCAGCGCCAGCGCGGCACGCTGAGCGGGCGTCAGGGCGGGTAGATCCAACGTCACCCGCCCTTCCCACACAGCAATGCCCTGAGGTGCGAAAGCCGGACGAAACAGCAGCGGCGGCGGATAGCGCACCCCCGGCAGCGGCTGGCCGCCAACCAGCACGGTGGCGGCGATCAGATTCGGCTCGGAAGCCGGGTTCGCGTTGATGTGAAACCCCGGTGCGATGTGCAATTGCAGCCGGTCGCTCGCCGACCATTTCACTTGGACCTGATCGGAGGAACACGCGCCTTGCGGCAGACCCGAGCAGTCTGCAGGCCGGATGCGAGCTATCTGCTGCGGCGACGCAAACACCGCTCGCCCCGCAACACTACCCAGCGTCTGCAACAGATCGGGCCAATCGAGCGGGCGCGCCTGCACTTGCAGCGCCAGGGGCCGCAGCGCGCGGCGCGCCGCATCAGCCCAATGCGCCTGCCCGGTGCGCTGCGCCAGTTCGACCAGCACGGCAATGGCCGCGCTCTGCCCCGAAGGCCGATGCACATCGCCCTGCAAGGGCGTGGGGAAGGGCAAGGCATCGGATGTGGGCGCCGAACGCAGGCTGCCATCTGGCGCGGCAAACCGCTGCAGCATGGCCGCGGCCAGATCGCTGGCGCGCTGGCTCCAGCGCGCATCGTGCTGCACACTGGCGAGGGTGAGATAGGCGCGGGCAAGCTCGGCGTAATCGTCGAGAAAACCGGGATTACCGACGTGCCCGCCCGCCCATTGATGCACCAGCAGACGCTGATGCGCCTTCCAGGCGTGCTGCCACTCCCAGTCGGCCGCGCGCACGGCGGCCTCAGTCAGCGCGCGGTCGTCCAGCACCTGTCCCGCCTGAGCCAGCGCGCGGATGGCCATCGCGTTGTCGGCGGTGACGATCTTGTCGTCGCGCCGTGGCTGGGGGCGATGGTTGCGCGCGGCCAGCAGGGCGCGGCGCTGCGGCGCGAGTTGTTCCAGCCGCGCGACCCACTGCCCCTGCTGCAGCAGGTGCTCGGCCACGTCGCGCCGCTGGCGCAGCACGCCGGATTCGCTTCCCGGGTGCACGGGCGTCAGCGCGTAGAGCGCAAACCACGCCTGCGCCTGCCACGGGCCGAGCACGCCGTCGATCTGCGCCGTCGTCCACAGATCGGTGGCGCCTTCCACCCCGCCGGTTTCGGCGGCGATGGCCGTGGCGAACACGCCCTGGGGCAGGCGCAGATCGCGCAACAAAAAGCCTGCAGTGCGCTGCGCCGTCCAGCGCAGGTCGGGCCGCCGGGTCTGCGCGTAGGCCCGCGCATAGACCGCGAGCAACTGCGCGTTGTCCGCCAGCATCATCTCGAAATGCGGCACCGACCAGCCGGGATCGACGGCGTAGCGGCGAAAACCGCCGCCGAGCTGATCCATCAGCCCGCCCTGCGCCATAGCCTGCAGCGTGAACACCGCGGCATGCGTCGCTTTCGGCTCGCCCGCGCCGCCATACGCCAACAGCCAGGCCAGCAGCGGCGGCTGCGGAAAACGCGCGGCAGAAGTGGCTGAGGCGAAGCCGCCGTCGAACGTGTCGAAGCGGTGAAGCGCCTCGGTCTGCGCGGTCTGCGTCCAGGCCGCAGGGTCGATCGGCGCCGAGGCATCGCCCGCAATGGCCGCAGCTTGCATGGCCTGCGCGATCTGCGCGGCGATGCGCTTGACCTCGGCCGGATGCTGCGTCCAGTTCTTGTGCAAGGTCGCGAGCAGGGTGGGAAAGCCCTCCTGCTGCGCCGTGGCCTTGGGCGGGAAGTAGCTGCCGATGTAGAACGGCTGCAGATCGGGGGTGAGGAAAACGTTGTTCGGCCAGCCGCTGTCGCGCGTCATGAGTTGCCGCGCCAGCATGTAGATGTGGTCGATGTCGGGCCGCTGTTCGCGGTCGACCAGCACGTTGACGAACCAGCGGTTCATCAACGCGGCGATCTGCGGGTTGCGGTAAAGCTCGCGCTGCGCCACATGGCACCAGTAGCAGGCGGAGTAACCGATGGACAGATAGATGGGCTTGTTCTCGCGCCTCGCCTTGTCCAGCGCCTGCGGCCCCCACGGGTACCAGTCCACCGGGTCATGGGCGTGTTCCAGCAGATAGGGATCGTGCGAATCCGCGAGATGATTGGTGCGCGGCGACGCCGCCTGCGCGGTCACGCCCCCGGCGAAAAGGAAGCAAAGCGCCGCGCCGCGCAACCACGCGATCCAGCCCATGCGGCCCGATGGATGATGCTGCGACACCATCGCGTTCAGCCTGCCATAAGGGGTGGCAGTCGCAGCGCTACAGCCTGCTCGCGTGCGGCCTGCACCGCCTGCGCAATCGCCGTGGCCTTGCCGCCGGATTGCGTCACTTGCTGCGCAATTGCCCCCGCGTCCACGCCCTGCGCCGCATCCAGTGCAGCCAGCAGGCGCGCGCGTTGCGGATACGGTTGCTGCGGAAAATCGCCGCCGCGTCCGCGATGATCGGCTTCGCAGGCCAGCAGCGCCTGCGCGAATCGCTCCGGTCGCCGCAAGGCATCGCAGCGCTGCAGCAGACGTAAGGTCGCCGCAGCGTCCAGCCCCGGGCAGCGGTGGATGTTGCCGTGCTCGGCAGCGACCACCGCGGCCAGCTCGGCGCAGTCGGTGGGCACACGCAGTCTGTGCGCCACTTCGGCCGCCAGCGCCACGCTGCGCTGCTCGTGGCCAATGTGGCGCGGCAGCACGTCCTTCGGGGTCGTACCCTTGCCCAGGTCGTGCATCAGACAGGCCCAGCGCACTGCCAGCGGGGCGTCGAGTGCAACCGCCGCCTGCAACACCAGCATGACGTGCACGCCGGTGTCGATCTCGGGGTGATAGTCGGCCCGCTGCGGCACGCCCCACAGGCGGTCTAGCTCCGGCAGCAACCGCGCGAGCGCGCCGCAATCGCGCAGCACCGCGAACAGGCGCTGCGGCTGCGGCTCCATCAGGCCGCGCACCAGTTCCTGCCACACCCGCTCGGGCACCAGCGCGTCCACCTCTCCCGCATGCACCATGTGGCGCATCAAGTCCATGGTTTCGGGGGCGACGGAAAAATCGCCGAAGCGCGCGGCGAACCGCGCCAGCCGCAGAATGCGCACCGGGTCTTCCGCAAACGCCGCCGAGACATGCCGCAACACCCGCGCCTGCAGATCGCGTTGGCCGCCGTAGGGATCGATAAGCGTGCCATCCGCCGCGCGCGCCATGGCGTTGATGGTGAGGTCGCGGCGCAACAAATCTTCCTCCAGCGTGACCTCGGGCGCCGCCTGCACGACAAAGCCCCGATAGCCCGGCGCCGTCTTGCGCTCGGTGCGCGCCAGGGCGTATTCCTCGCGGGTTTGCGGATGCAGAAACACCGGAAAGTCGCGCCCCACCGGCAGAAACCCAGCATCGATCATCTGCTGCGCCGTAGCCCCCACCACCACCCAGTCGCGGTCCCCATGCGGACGCCCCAGCAAGGCATCACGCACCGCACCGCCCACGACAAAGGACCGACCGGGAGGATGAACGACAGAAGAAGTCATGCCGGTCAGTGTAAAAGCCCGCGGCAGAATGGAAACAGGCCGCGCGAGGCGGCCTGTAGAGCATGATTCAAGAGCAATCTCAAACTACGGAGTCGCAGTTCGTGTGGCGCTCCAAGTTCCACTGGTACCAGCGCTTGTGTTCGTCCAGGAACCGCCAGCAGATGTCGTTGTCCCAATATTGAATGCGCCCGTGTAGGTGGCACCCGCCGAGGTTGAGCCTTTAAAACTCCCATCTGGAGACAAGGTACCCCAGAGAGTGAAACTATTCGATGCGCTGACTTGTGAAACACAGTTCGATGCCGACGAACTTATCACCGCATTGCCATCTTTATCCACGATGACGCCGTTGGTGTTCAAAATGACGGTGCATGTACCGTAGTCTCCGGTCGTCAACGACGAGTTGTATTTCGCCGTCCAGGTTCCCGCGTAGGGAGCGGTTAAGGTTGTCGTACCTGGACTGCATGTACCAACGACCGTGCCCCCTCCCACAGGAGCCGTCACGATCGCTGTGGAACCACCGCAGTTGCTCAGCGACAACTCGGCGGAACCGCCACTGGATGTTGCATCGCTCGACGAAGCGCATACTTGGCCGTTATTGGGATTGATGGCCGTGGGGAAGACATTCGGTACCGGGCTACCGTCTTTCTGCGTGACGTTAACCGTCGTGCAATCAGCCGTGCACTGCGCTGCGGTCGATCCTCCACCCCCACCCCCACCACACCCCGCCAGAAGCGCCACCAGGCCCAACACGGCCACATGCCGGTAGTTCCACATCACGTTTTTCATACCCCCTCCGATTATGTTTTTCAATGAACTGAATCGCCCAACCCTCCTGCTTGGCGGCGATGTGGATGAAATTGTCCAACTTTCGAACAGCCAATTTTTCCGGCGTTTCAAAAATTGACACATTTCGCCAAATCCTCCGCAGCTTACCGCTGCTACGCTGCTTCGCTTAGACTTTACAAAGTCGCAAACAACGACAAACAGCGATATGAGCCCGGTCATCGAAATTCGTATTGAATAGTGACCGTTCCTCTTCATTTTTCTGCAGGAACATCCCGGCATATGGGGCAAGAAACACAAGCGCGAGTTGCCGACTCCTGGTGCGAGGACATTGCACAGTGGGCGGAGCATTTGCCGCTGATGGCCGCTTGTTTCGATGCGCACAGCCACTTGTTGTATTGCAATACGGCGTATGCGAACTGGCTGGGCAAGACCCCGGCGGAACTGCTGGGCAAGTCGCTGGATGCCTTGGTTCCGCATGAAACGCTGGTCACCTTCACGCAACACATTGCCGCCGTGCTGCGCGGCGAGATCGCGCAGTACGAACGCCAGGGGCATCACGCAGGACGCCAGGCGAAAAGATGGCTGCGGGTGCGGCTGGTGCCTTTTCCGCCAGGTGAACAAGGCGCGGTACTCGGCTATTTCTGCTTCATGCAGGACACCACCCGACTGCATGCCAGCGACACCTCGCTCGACCTGCTGCGCACCAGTCCGGGGCTGACCGTCTGGGAACTCGATCTGCAGACCGGGCAATTGCACGCCGAGCAGAACTGGCTCGACGAGGCGCACCGGCATGAGCCCAAGACCTTCACCATTCCGGAATGGATGGGCCATGTGGCGCCAGCCGATCTGCCCGCGCTGGAACAGGCGATTGCGCGCATCAGTGCCCCCGATGGTTTTGTGCAGACGGTCGAGACCCGCTTCATCCGCGTGGACGGCAGCACAGTGACCACCATGAACCACGGCATGGTGCGCGAGCGCGGGCCCGATGGCGTCGCCACGCGCATCTTCGGCCTGACCTGGGATATCACCGAGTTGCGGCAAACGCAGACCCGGCTGCAGCGCAGCGAGAGCCGCTTTCGCATGCTGGCGGAGTTGTCGAGCGAGTGGTTCTGGGAGTCCGACCCCAACGATGTCCTGATCTACATCACCCGCAGCTCGCGCCGCGCTAGCGAGTCTCCTCTGGCAACGCTCAATCTGGTGGGGCACAACCTCAATTCGCTCTATCCGGGGCAGGAGTTTTCACCGGAATGGGCGCAGTTGCGCTTTCTCATGGAAGAACATGAAGAGGTGCGCGATCTCATCGTGCCATTCCGCCTCGGGCCGGATCAGGCCTTGCTATGGTGGCGTATCGACGCCTCGCCGATGATCGACCATCTCGGTCTGTTTCAGGGTTACCGCGGCGTGGTGCGCGACGTCACCAAGGCGCACCAAGCCGAAGAAAAACTCGAACTCGCCGCCTATCGCGATACGCTCACCGGCCTGGCCAACCGCACCCTGTTCGAAAAGCATGTGGAAGACGCTATTGCCGTCACCCCGCCGGGGCAGAGCTTCGCGGTGCTCTTCATCGACCTCGACCGTTTCAAGCTGATCAACGACGCGCTGGGCCACGCCGTCGGCGACAAGGTCCTGGTGGAAACCGCGCAGCGCCTGGTGCAGCTCGCCCGGCCTAACAACACCGCCGCGCGCTTTGGCGGCGACGAATTCCTCATCCTGGCCCGCGACGCGCATGACGCCGCGCAGGCCCTGCGCATGGCCATGCTGGTGCAGCAGTCGCTCGGCGAGCCCATGCACCATGCCGAGCGCACCCTGCAGACCACCGCGAGCATCGGGGTAGCGGTGTTCCCGCAGCACGGCCGCACCACGGCCGAACTGCTGGGCCGCGCGGATGCGGCGATGCATGAGTCCAAGATGCTGGGGCGCAATCGCGTGGAGTCGTTCTCGGTGGCGTTGCAGTCGCGCATCGAACGCCGCTCGCAACTGGAAGAAGAGCTGCGCGCGGCCATTGCCAACCGGCGCTTCGAGGTGCATTTCCAGCCCATTTGGTCACGCAAGCAAAACGTGCTGCTGCACGACGACTCCGCTACGCTGGAGATCCTGCGCGGCGCCTACGAGATCGCTGGGGTCGAGGCCCTGGCGCGTTGGACGCGCGGCAACGGCGAGCGCGTGCAGCCCGACGAGTTCATCACCATTCTGGCCGACTGCGGCCTGCTCGACAGCTTCGGCCCGGTGATGATGTCCGTCGCCCTGGAGGGCTTCGCGCGCCTGCGCAAGGAACAAGGCTTCACCGGCACCATGGCCTACAACGTGTCGCCGCGACAACTGCATGTGAACGCCTGCGTGTCCTGCATCTTCGACATGGCGGCCAGTTTCGACGTGCCACGCGACAAGCTGGTACTCGAACTCACCGAAAACGTGGAAATCGAGCATAACCCCGACCTGCTCTCGGTGTTCGAGCAATTCCGCCAGATGGGCGTGCAACTCTCGCTCGACGACTTCGGCGTGGGCTATTCCAACCTCGGCTATCTCACCCGCCTGCCGGTGTCGCAGATCAAGATCGACCGCGCCATTGCCTCGGGCGTGAGCACCGACCGCTTCAAAGCCGCCATCGCCCGCGCCACCCTCACCATGGCCAAGACCCTCAACCTGGAAGTGGTGGCCGAGGGCGTGGAAACCGTCGCCGACCTGCTGTGGATGGAGCGCGCGGGCTGCCCGATGATTCAGGGCTGGGTATTCTCCCGCGCCCTCAATCTGCAGCAGACCCTGAACCTGCTGCGCGACCTGCGCACCCAGCAAACCCACTGACGCCCGCCACACCCAGGACAGGAACACGCCGCCGCCGCAGGGCCGCCCCAAGGCGGCGGCAGCCCCCTCGGGGGGCAGCGCAGGCGAAGCCGAAGCGTGGGGGCTCCTACTCCGGCCGCAGCTCCCGCCGCAGAATCTTGCCGACCGGCGTCTTGGGCAGTTCGCCGCGGAACTCGATGAACTTGGGCCGCTTGTAGCCGGTGAGTTGCTCATGCAGGAAATCGCGCAGTTGCGCTTCAGTCAGCGCCGGATCTTTTTTCACCACGAACAGCTTGACCGCCTCGCCGGAATTCGCGTCAGGCACGCCTACCGCGGCGGCTTCGAGCACGCCGGGATGCATCACCGCCACGCCCTCGATCTCGTTGGGATAGACGTTGAAGCCCGACACCAGAATCATGTCCTTCTTGCGGTCGATGATTTTCACGAAGCCCCGCGCATCGATCTCGCCGATATCGCCGGTGCGTAAAAAGCCGTCGGCGGTAAAGGTGCTGGCGGATTCTTCCGGGCGGTTCCAGTAGCCGCGCATCACCTGCGGCCCGCGCAAGGCGATTTCACCGGGCAGGCCGGGCGCGACTTCGCGGCCGTTGTCGTCCACCAGTTGCAACTCGGTGGACGGAATCGGCATACCGATGGTGCCGCTGTAGCGGTCGGTATCGGTGGGGTTGCAGATGGCCGAGGGCGAGGTTTCAGACAGGCCGTAGCCCTCGCAAATGGGGCAGCCGGTGCGCTCCAGCCAGCGCTTGGCCACGGCCTCCTGCACCGCCATGCCGCCGCCCAGGCACATTTTCAACGCCTTCCAGTTCACCGTGTCGAAGTCCGGGTGGTTGAGCAGGCCGTTGAACAACGTGTTCACCGCCGGGAAAGAGTGCACCTCGTACTTCGCCAGTTCCTTCAGCGTGGCCGGTAAGTCGCGCGGGTTGGGGATGAGAATCATCATGCCGCCCTCGTGGGCGCTGAGCATCATGATCACGGTGAAGGCGAAGATGTGATAGAGCGGCAGCGCGCAGATGGTGTTGAGTTGCTTTCCAGCAGGCAGCTTGCCCAGCGCCGGGGCATACCAGGCGGCGGACTGCACGATGTTGGCGACGATATTGCGGTGAGTGAGCGTGGCGCCCTTGGCCACGCCGGTGGTGCCTCCGGTGTATTGCAGCAGGGCCACGTCTTCCGCCCCCACCTGCGGCGGACTGAAGGACAAGCCAGACCCTTGACCGAGCGCCGCCTTCCAGGCCACATGGCCCGGCAGCGACCAGCGCGGCACCAGCCGCTTTTTGTGCCGCACCACATAGTTGACGATGACGCCCAGCGGAAAACCCAGGGTTTCGCCCATATTCGCCACGATCACGTGACGCACCGCGGTGCGGTCGATGACCTGCTGCAGGGTATGGGCGAAGTTTTCGAGGATGACGATGGCCACCGCCCCGCTGTCCTTGAGCTGGTGTTCGAGTTCGCGCGGGGTGTAGAGCGGGTTGACGTTGACCACCACCAGCCCGGCGCGCAGCACCGCGGCGACCGCCACCGGATATTGCGGCACATTGGGCATCATGATCGCCACGCGGTCGCCCTTGTGCAGCCCCAGCGATTGCAGATAAGCCGCCAACGCCGTGCTTTGCGCCTCCCACTGCGCGTAAGTCGTCTTGTGCCCCATGAAGGCGTAAGCGGGGCGCTCGGCGTAGGCCTTGAAGCTGCGCCCCAGCAGCGCTCCAACATTGGAAAAAATGTCCGGGTCGATGTCCGCAGGCACGCCTGCGGGATAGTTCGCCAGCCAGATCCGCTCCATGAACTGTCTCCTGCTTTGTTTTGAATGCAGCGCAACGGAAAAAAGCACGCCCGTTCGATTTCGAGAACATAGCCGATTCGGGGCGATTCGGCTAGGGGCTGCGCCCTGATCAAGTTTTCGCTTCAGCCTCAGCAGCGGCAGCGCTTTCCTCGGCCGCCGCCGCGCCCAGTCGGCTGCGCAGGGCGGCGATGCGCGCCATGGCGGCGTCCTTGTTGCTGGTCTTGGGCTGCCCGGTCTGCATTTCCCCGATGAAGCGGCTGGGGCTGCGTCCCGCCGCGCCGCGCCCCTGCTTGCGTTTCTGGCACCAACTCAGCACCAGGGTCTGGCGCGCGCGGGTCACGCCCACATACATCAGGCGGCGTTCTTCTTCCAGCGTAGAGTCGGTCAGCGGCCGGTCGTCGGTGAAAAACGGCAGCAGACCTTCCTCGCAGCCGGCCAGCACCACATGCGGCCACTCCAGTCCTTTGGCGGCGTGCAGGGTGCACAGGGTCACGGCGTCGCGCTGGTCGCCGCGCTCCTGCAACTGGGTGATGAGCGAAATGGTCTGGGCGATCTGCGTGAGGCCGACCTTGTCTTCTTCGGCCTTGCGCTCGATCCAGCCGCAGAAGTCGTCCACGTTCTTCCAGCGCTGTTCGGCCTCGCGTGGGTTGTCGCTGTGCTCTTCCAGCCAGGCGCGAAAGCCGATGGTTTCGAGCATCTCGCGCAGCAACTCGCCGGCCGGGGCGGTGCGGGCGCGCCACTCGATGTCGTGCAGCAGGCGGCCAAACTCACGCAGATGATCGGCGGGGCGCGCGCCCACCGCGGCAGGCATGGAGTCACGGAACAGCGCCTCGAACATCGACACTTTCCACTGCCCGGCGAAGGTGCTCAGCGCCGCCAGGGTTTGCGGCCCGATACCCCGGCGCGGCGTGGTGACGGCGCGCAAAAAGGCGGGATCGTCGTCCGGGTTGGCCAGCAGCCGCAGATAGGCGCAGACGTCGTTGATCTCGGCGCGGTCGAAAAAGCTCTGCCCGCCGCTGACCACATAGGGAATGTTGGCGCGGCGTAGCGCCTGCTCCAGCGGACGCGACTGGTGATTGGCGCGGTAGAGCACGGCGATGTGCGCCAGTTCGGCATTGCGCCCGCTGCGCAGCGCCTGGATGCGCGCGGCCACCATCTGCGCCTCTTCGTCTTCATTCTGCGCCGCGCGCACCTCCACCGCCTCGCCCTCGCCATGCTCGCTCCACAGACTCTTGGGGTAGAGCTTGGGGTTGCTCTGAATGATGGCGTTGGCCGCGCGCAGAATGGCGTTGGTCGAGCGGTAGTTCTGCTCCAGCTTGATGACTTCGAGCGTGGGCCAGTCGGTCTGCAGGCGGCGCAGATTGTCCAGCGTGGCGCCGCGCCAGCCGTAGATGCTCTGGTCGTCGTCGCCCACTGCGGTAAATCGCCCTTTGTCGCCCACCAGCAGACGCAGCAGGTCGTACTGCGCGGCGTTGGTGTCCTGGTATTCGTCCACCAGCAGATAGCGCAGCTTGTTCTGCCAGTGCTCGCGCACGTCAGCATGCTGCTGCAACAGGGTGACGGGCAGCCAGATCAGGTCGTCGAAATCGACCGCCTGATAGGCCTGCAGCATGTCGGCATAACGCGCGTAAACCTTGGCCGCCACGCGCTCGTCGTCGTTCTCGGCCACGCGCGCCGCCGCTTCGGGCGTGAGCATGGCGTTTTTCCACAAGCTGATGGTCCACTGCCAGCGCCGCGCCTGGGCGTTATCGGTGGTGGCCCCGGCATCGCGCAACAGGCCGGTGACGTCGTCGGCCGCGAGGATGGAGAACTTCGGCTTGAGCCCCAGCGCCTGCCCGCTTTCGCGCAACATGCGCACGCCCAAAGCGTGGAAGGTGGAGATGGCGAGCTTGCTGGCCACGCCGCGCTTGTCCACCAGTTGCGCCGCACGCTCACGCATTTCGGCTGCCGCCTTGTTGGTGAAGGTGATGGCCGCGATCTGATCGGGCTCAAGCCCAGCGCGCAGCAGCCGCCCGATCTTGTGCGTAATGACCCGCGTCTTACCGCTGCCCGCCCCGGCGATGACGAGGCAAGGCCCGGACAGATGGGCGACGGCACGTTCCTGGGCAGCGTTGAGCATGAGGCAGTTGAAGACGCAAAGCGGTGGAGTCTAGCCGCTCATGGAGCCGCTCATCGAGCCGCGACGACTGCTGCGGCCACATGCTCAAACGGCCTACTCGGGTTTGCTTCGATAGGGTTCATCCGCAGGCAGAAAAACATGCTCGGCGCGTGCCTCCTCGGCCCACTTGGCCACCGCCGGATGGGCGGCGACATCCTGCACATAACGCCAGGCCCAGTCCGGCAGCGTGGGGCGGTAGGTGACAAAACGCATGCAGACCGGGGCGTAGAACGCATCGACCAGGCCGAATGCGCCGAAGAGGAAGGGGCCGCCGCTGGTCTGCAGCGCGCCTTGCCACATGCGCAGGATCTGGTCGATGTCGCGCTGCACGGCCGTATTCCAGCCCCGCCCCGGCAGATCGGCCTCGATGTTCATCACCATGTGCTCGCGCAAGGCGCCAAAGCCGCTGTGCATGCTGGCGCACAGGCAGCGAGCCAGCGCCCGCTCGGCCACGTCGCGCGGCCAGAGTGCAAGCTCCGGAAAACGCTCGGCCAAGTATTCGCCGATGGCCAGCGAGTCCCAGATGCGCAGATCGCCGTCTTCGAGCACCGGTACCTTCGCCACGGGCGAGAGGGGCGACAACTGCGCGGCAAACTCGGGCGTGTCGAGCCAGTGCTGGCGTTCTTCGAAGGGAATGCCAAACGCGGTCATCGCCACCCAGGAGCGCATGGACCAGGACGAATAATTTTTGTTGCCGATGTGCAGGATGAACATGACGGACCTTCGCGCGGGAGAGAAAGGCCGCCATTGTCCCGCCCGGCCCCGCGCTTTCCAAACCGTTTTTTCGCATGGCCGCCATGCGGCCGGCGCATGGTGGATGCCCTTGGAAAATCAGCGCCCCGCAGTCGCCCGCATCGGCCCGTATTCCGACTCCTGATACTTCGGGTCGAGGTAGGTGGGTGCGATGGCCTCCAAAGACTCGGGGTGCGGCACGCCGAGCTCCGGCGCGAAGCCGGGCAGGGCCCCGCTGCATACACTGTCGACCTTCATCGAGTCGAGGTTGTCACGGCTCATCACCGGCTCGCCCGGGGCGAGTTCCATCATCAGCGCCTGCAACCGCCCCAGCGCATCAGGCAGGGGGATGATGCTGCGCCCTCTGCCGCCGCCCACCCGCGCCCACTGGCCGGAAAGCCGCACCAGTTCGGCCAAGGTATAGGTGCCCGGGCCACAAAGTTCGTAAGTCTGGCCGAGGGTTTCACGCGCCTGCGGGCCCACGAGGCTGCTGGCAAAAGCCGTGACCACGTCGCCGACATACACCGGGGCAAAACGGGTCTTCGCCCCGGCCAGCGGCACGACCGGAAACACCCGCTGCAGCTTGGCGAAGGTATTGAGAAAGTTGTCTTCGGGGCCGAACACCACCGAGGGCCGAAAAATAGTGAGGTCGATCCCGGCCTGCGCCTTGAGCGCCGCCTCGCCGTCGCCTTTGGAGCGCAGATACATCGACGGCCCGTTGGAATCGGCCCCGAGCGCGCTCATGTGCACCACGCGGCGCACGCCCTGCTGCGCGCAGGCGGCGGCGATGCGGCGCGGCAAATCGACATGCGCGCGGGCGAAGTCGGCCCCGTAGGGCTGGCCGCGCCTGCCTTGCAGAATGCCCACGAGGTTGACCACGGCGTCGCGCCCGGCCACCAGTTTGGCCAGCTTGGCGTCATCATGCACATCGATCTCGACCACATCGACCAGCGGCAGTTGCACCAGATGACGGGCGCGCTGACGGCGGCGGGTGGGTACGGTGACGAAATGATTGGCCAGCGACAGGGCGTTGACCAGGCGGCTGCCAATGAAACCGCTGCCGCCGATGACGAGAATGTTCTGCTGCTGCATGAGAGTTCCTGAAAGATCGCGACAGGGCAAAGTGTGCCAGAACCCCGCCGGAAGGGGAATGCGCCGCATCAAGCCCCGGCACCCCGTGTTGCCGCTCAAGGAAACGTGGGGGCGCTCAGTGCGGATTGCTCAGGGCCGATTGCCTTGATTGCTCGCCAGCATGGCGTCGGGCGAGCCCACATCGCCCAGTCTGGCTTTGAGCGACTGCGGCTTGCCGCTGAGGATGGCGGCGTACACCGTGGCGTTGGCCAGCACGCGTTTGACGTAATCGCGGGTTTCGGGAATGGGTATGTTTTCGGCGAAGATGGCGCCGGGCAGCAGCGGCTGATCGGGCAGGCCCATATTGCGCCAGCGCAGCGGCCGCCCCGGCCCGGCGTTGTAGCCCGCGGCGGCCAGCGCCTCGGAGCCATCGAACTGCTGCAGCAGCCCGCCGAGGTAGGCGCTGCCGAGTTGCACATTCACCCCCACGTCGGCGATCTGGTCGTGGCTGTAATCGGTCAGGCCGATTTTGCGCGCCACCAGTTTGGCGGTGGCCGGCATGAGTTGCATCAGCCCCGAAGCGCCCACCCACGACTTGATGTTGGCGATAAAGCGCGACTCCTGCCGGATCAGGCCGTAGAGAAAAGCCTCGTTCACGTCTTCGGCCGCAGAGGCTTTGGCGATGGCTTCACGGTAAGGCATGGCGTAGCGCTGGGCAATATCCACCCCGCCAGTCACCCGTTCGCTGGTGTTGATGCAGCGATCCCAGAGCTGTTGCTGGCAGGCCAGTTCGGCTGCGCCCTGCATTTGCTGGTTGTCGAGCCCGCGTAGGGAAAAATTCCATTCGCGCACGGCCTCATTGCGCAGGTCGATGCTGAACAAGGCCAGCGAGCGCTGCAGCCCCGGCCGCGCCGCTTGCTGCGCAACGACCGACAATGGCGCCGGGGGCAGGGAAGCCGGCAGGCTGACCTTCATGCCCAGCGCGTCGGTGGCGAGCTGGCCGTAAAAATCCCAGGGATTCGCCACCTCGGCCAGCAGCGCGCGGCCCTCGATCGGGTGGCCGAGTTTTTCGAGCGCGCGGGCGTGCCAGTAGCGCCAAGACAGATCTTTGTCGCCCTGATCGATCAGCGTGCGCGTGGCGCTGCGCACCAGCGGCCAGTCTTGCGCGCGCAGCGCGGCGCGCACCTGCCATTCGAGCACCGTGGTCGAAGGCACAAAGGCCGGATCGGCCTGGCCCATGCGGGCATACCAGCGGGCGGCTTCGGGTTGCAAATTGAGCGCGGCCGACAGACCGATGCGTCCCCAGATCTGGGCCCGGTCTCGCGCGGGCAGCGCGGAGAAATTGTCTTGCAGCAGGCGTGCGGCCTGCCCTGGATCTTGCCGCGCCATGCTCAGCAGCGCCAGCACCAGATATTGCCGCTGATCGGCGTTGGCGATCGCCGCAGACGGCCCCCGCCGCACCACACCCAGCAGGTAGCGCACTGCGTCGGCGTCGGTCTGCGCCAGAATGCGCCAGCTCCCCGTCGGCAGAAAGGGCGCGAGCAGATCGCGCGCCTGCTTGGCGCGGCCGTCTTCGTAAAACCGGCGCATACGCTGCCACAGCATTTCGCGCGGCATGGCGCCGTCTTGCAGCAGCGCGCTGGCCGCACTGTTGCAGCCCACGCCGCCATAGCGCTGATCCATCCACAGCTTGAACACCTGCGCCGTCACGTCGGCATGCTGGGTGACGAACTGGCTCTGCAGGTCGTAGCACTGCACCTGCGGGTCGTCGCGCATGATGAAGTGCGGATAGACGCGGTTGAAATCGGTCCAGTCTTCGCGCTTGCCCAGCTCTAACAGCCAGTCGTTGCGCAGACGGTCGAGCACATAAGTGTGCGGATAGGCGCGGGCGAAGGCGTCGAAATCGGCTTGCGTGGCTTCGGAGAGCGTGGGCTTGATCGCCCAGTAAGCCACCCAGGGTTCGAGCAGCGTGCCCTTGAGTTGCCGCAGGGCATCGAGCGCGGGCTGCGGGTCGCCGCGCTGCGAGGCCTTTTGCGCGGCCAGCAGCAACTGCGCCTGATCGAGCGGAATGACGGGCATGGCCGGCATGACCACCGGCGCCGCACTCACGCTGGCCTGCGCAGCGGGCGCCGCCGCACGGGCGGCGATGGGCGCAGACTGCGCCATCGCCAGCGGTGTGAGCACACTCAGACCCAGCACGCCGAAACAACGCGCGAAGCGGCGCAAAATAAGCGGCAACAACCGATTCATTCTCATAGGACGTCAGCTTACCGTGAACCCGCCCCTGTACGACCCATTGTCCCCAGAGACCGATCAGCAATTGCGCCCCAATCTGCGGCGCGAACTGATCGCCAAACGCCAGGCCCTGCCCGACCTGGAACGCCGCGATGCCGAGCTGACCGAGCGCCTGCTGCAGGTGCTCGACGCCCTGGAGCCCGAAACCCTCGGCGCCTACCGCGCCACCCGCGGCGAGTTCGACCCCATGCCTGCCGTCACCCAATGGCTGGCGGCGCACCCGGAATGCACCCTCGCCCTGCCCCGTGTCAATGAAGCCACCAAGGAAATGACCTTCTTCGCTTGGGCGCCGGGCGAGCCGCTGCGTCCTGGCCCCTACGGCATCGCCGAACCCACGGGCGAGGCCGTGCTAAACCCCACCACCCTGCTCGTCCCCTGCGTGGGCTTTGCCGACGTCGGGCTGCGTCTGGGCTATGGCGGTGGCTATTACGACCGCTACCTGGCCGGGCGCGAAGAGGTTTACACCGTGGGCCTGAGCTATGCCTGCTGCGAGCTGCACCAGCTCGACATGCAGCCGCACGACCAGCTCATGGACTTGGTGCTGACCGAAGACGGCCTGTACGGCCTGGACGCGCTCTCGCTCACCCTGGTCGATTGAAGCCCAAGGTCGATCCGCTGCTGGAATACGCCGAAGTCGCCCGCGACGCCAGCGGCCAGGCGTCCAGCCCGCGCTACGGCGACATCTACGCCAGCCGCGCCGGCGCGCTCGGACAGGCGCGCGGCGTTTACCTGCAGGGCTGCGGCCTGCTCGACACCCCGCCGCGCTGGGCGGGCCGCGAGCAGTTCACCGTGCTGGAAACCGGCTTCGGTCTCGGGGTGAACTTTCTCGCCACCTGGGCGGCGTGGCGCGCCGACCCGCAGCGCTGCGCCCGGCTCGACTACGTCAGCCTGGAACTTCACCCGGTGCGCGCCGCCGATCTGCTGCGCCATGCCCCGCCCGAATTGCAAGCGCTCGCCGTGGAACTGGCCGCGCAATGGCCCGCTCCGGTACGCGGTCTGCACCGCATCCTTCTTGATGCGAACAGGCTGGACGCCCCCCACGCTCCGGCTGCGCTGCCCGCCGGGGAACCCATCCCCACCCCAACCCTCCCCACAAGTGGAGAGGGAGTAACCACGCCTCCCCCACCTCGTGGGGGAGCTTGGGAGGGGGAGTTGCCCGCCTTGGAGCAGTCCGGCGGCGGGGTGCATCTGCTGCTGGCCTTTGGCGATGCCGCCGAACTCGCGCCCAAACTCAAGCTGGCCGCCGACGCGCTCTACCTCGACGGCTTCGCGCCCGCGCGCAACCCCGCCATGTGGACGCCCGAGCTCTTCCGCGCCCTCGCCCGCCTGGTCAAGCCCGGCGCCCGCGCGGCCAGCTACACCGTGGCGCATGCCGTGCAAAAAGGACTGGAGCAGGCCGGCTTCACCATCGAACTGCAACCCGGCTGGGGCGGCAAGCGGCAGCGCCTGCAAGCCACCTTCAACCCCTGCTGGAAGCGCACCCGCCACACCCTGCCCGCACCCTGGCCCGCAGCGCTGCCGCGGCATGCCGTGGTCATCGGCGCCGGTCTCAGCGGCGCCGCCTGCGCCCATGCCTTGGCGCAGCGCGGCTGGACGGTCGAAGTCCTCGAATCCGGCCCGCACCCCGCGGGCGGCGGCTCGGCCATGCCCGCAGGTCTGGCGCATTTTCAGCCCTCGGCAGACGACAACCTGCTCTCGCGCCTCACCCGCGTCGGCATGGCCGCATTGCGCCGCGCGCTGCTACCCGATTCGGGCGACCTCGCGCAATTCGGTCCGGCCACCCTCACCCCCGCCGACGCCGCCGACGAAAAGCGCATGCAAGACTGGCGCTCAAGCGTGCACCTGCCCGCCGAAATGGCGCAATGGAACGAAGTCGGCTGGCAAGTGGACAGCGCCGTGCTCGCCAATCAGGCCCTGTGCGCGGCTTGGCTCGACTCCCCGCGCATCACCCTGCGCTGCAACACCCAGGCGGCTCGGCTGCAACGCGACGGCAGCACTTGGCGCGTGCTCGACGCCGCCGGGCAAGCGCTAGCCCACGCGCCGCTGGTGGTCCTCGCGAGCGCGCTGCAAACCCCGGCGCTGCTGGCCGCCAGCGGGCTGATTCCCAGCCCCGACTGGCTGCCCCTGCACCCCTTGCGCGGCCAGGCGCAGGCGCTGCCCGCCCGCCTCTGGCCCGCGCTGCAAGGGCTTGCGCAGCCGTGGATGGGTAGCGGTTATGTGCTGCGCCTGCCGCGCGCGGCGGCGCGCCTGCTGCAAGAGTCTGGCGAGCAAGACTGGCTGTTGATCGGCGCTACCTTTGAAACCGAAGACCAGCCCCTCACCCCCGAACAAGCCTGGGCGCACAACCGCGCGGGCCTGAGCGCGCTCACCGCCTCGCCGCCCCTGCCCGAACACACTGCCGCGCTGCGCCACTTTGTCGGCACGCGCGCAGCCAGCACCGACCGTCTGCCCTACTGCGGCCCCGTCGCCGATCTCGCGCCGCTGCTGGCCGACCCCCAGCGCGCCGCCGGCAAACAATTGCACGAACTCCCCCGCCTGCCGGGCTTGGTCGTGTGCACGGGCATGGGCTCGCGCGGCCTCACCCTTGCCCCGCTGCTGGCCGAAACCCTGCTTGCCCAGATCGAAGGCACGCCGCTGCCCCTCGAAACCGACCTGGCCGACAGCATCGACCCCGCCCGCACGGCCTTGCGGCGCCTGCGCCACGCACAAACGTAGCCGCCTGATTGAGCCAGAGCCCCCTCGTGGCGCCCCGGATGGACAACGCCCCGGTGCGTTTGTAAAGTGCGACAAAACACTTTCTCTACTCCCGGGAGGCTTTCATGCTGGGTGAATTCGTCAGTGCCGAGCAGTACGCCCGCCTGCTGCAACGCGGGCAACAAGACAGCGAAGGCTGGCTGCAGTTCGACCCGGCGCAAATGCAAAGCCACTACAACCGCCACCCTTTTCTGCTGCAGCATCGGCTGAACCAGCACCCGATGTTCGACATCGAACCTTTGTTCGATTTGGCCCGCCGCCATCCGGCCAACAAGGTGTCGTTCCGCCGCGGCGACATTGCGCCCGATGCCGACTTCGAAGCCTCTTTTGTCCGCACGGATACGGAGCTGACGCTCGACCATTTGCTGACGCACTTCGAGCCCTTGCACGGCTATATCTGCATCAGCAACCCCGAGCAGGATGCGATTTACCGGCCGCAGATCGAGAGCTTGCTGGCGGAGATCACCGCGCACACGCACCCGCTCGACCCGCACATCACCTGGTACTCGACCTATGTGTTCATCTCGGCGCAAGGCGCCGTTACGCCGTATCACATGGATCGGGAGATGAATTTTCTGCTGCAGATTCGCGGCGAAAAGACCGCCGATCTGTGGAGTCAGACCGACCCGCTCATCATGAGCCCGGCGCAGAAAGACCGGCTGCTGGCCTACGAGGGCACGCGGCCGCCCTACAAACCGGAGTTCGAGCAGCGCGCCCTGCACTTCTCGCTGCGGCCTGGCCTGGGTTTGCATCACCCTTTCATCGCGCCGCATCGGGTGTGGACGCATTCCAACCTGTCCGTCTCGCTGGCCTTCACCTTCCGCACCCGGCAGTCCGACCGCCACACCGCCGCGCATCAATTCAATGCCCGCCTGCGCCGCATTGGCCTGCAAAACCCCAAACCCGTGGGTGAAAGCGCCTGGGTCGACGGCGCCAAAGCCGGTTCCTTGCACGCCCTGCAGCGCCTGCGCCACCCGCTGCAGCACGCCGAACATTGACGCAAGACTGCGCCCCGTATGTCTTCTCAGCCGCCGATCTCGATGGCCCGCCATGCCTCGAACTGCTGCTGCAGCCAGTCCAGCATGGCTGCCACTTCCGGGCGCTGCCGCGCGCCGGAACGCACCGCCAGGTAGTAGCCGTAGCCGGCATCGACCCGTCGGCCCACCGGGGCGATCAGCGTGCCAGCGGCCAGCAGGTCGCGGATGAGGCCGATCTGCCCCATCGCCACGCCCTGCCCGGCCACCGCGGCCTGAATGACCTGATAGGTGTAGTTGAACCGCAGCCAGCGCTGCGGCTCGGGTTGCGGCAAGCCCAGCCCCGCATACCAGCCGCCCCACGACAGCGCCTGAAGATTGGCGCGGGCGATGGGCGGCGCGCTGTGGATGCGCACATCGTCAATCCACACGCAGCGGGGCAGATCGTCCAGAGCGCCGGGCGCGCGGCCGGTCTGCGCCAGCGCGGGGCTGCACACCGGAGTGATTTGTTCGCCGAACAGAAAAGTGGTGTGCGGCGCGCGGGCCAAGGGGTTGTCGTCGCGCAGGCGGCGGATCGCCATGTCCAGCCCGCCGGCTTCCAGATCGCTGAGGTTGTCGAACGTTTCGACGGCGATGTCGATGTCGGGATGGGCGCTCTGAAATTCTCCCAGCCGGGGAATGAGCCACTGGCTGGCGAGCGAGGCAAAAGTGGTGATCTGCACCCGTGGCCGCCCCTGGCTGACGCGCAGCCCCTCCACCGCAGTGTCGAGTTGCTGCAGCGCCTGCCTCACCACCACCGCGAACTGCTCGCCAGCGGGTGACAGGCGCACGCGCGGCCCCTCGCGCACGAACAGCGGCACGCCGACGCTGGCTTCCAGAGTCTGGATCTGACGGCTGAGCGCGGACTGCGTCAGCGCCAGGGCATCGGCCGCGGCAGTGAAACTGCCCAGCCGCGCCGCCGCCTCGAAGCCGCGCAAATTGCCCGCATCGACCTGACGACTGCGCGGCGTCAGCACGGCCGAAACGGCCGCTTGGCGTTGGGCACCATCATCCATTTTTCGCATGATGAACCTTCCGTATTTGCGCTTTTTACAGCCCGATCATCCGCCTAGACTTCAATCAACATGAGGACCGAGAGCGAACCGAGAACTCTTTGGCGCTCTTCGTCTTCATGCCCTTTTGACATGCTATCGTGACAAACCAACGGGAGGTCATCATGCCGCAGACCGAAGTGTCCATCCAGCGCGACTGGATCCTGTTGCAGCCCGGCGATTTGCTGACGCTGCGAAACGCCGCAGGGCAAAGCGTGCGGCTGGAGTCGGCGCAGACGCTGGCGTCACAGCCCGGCCCGGTGCGCGTCTGGCTCACCGAAGAAGGCCAGCCGGACGACGTGTTTCTGCACCCTGGAGACGGCTACACGGTACGCGGCTCAGGCCGGGTGGTGCTCACCGTGTGGTGCGGCACGGCGCGGCTGCGCTTGGGCAACTGCGACCGAGTCGCCTCGTCGCCTCACACCGCCATGCCGAGTTCGCGCTCCATCCAGTCAGCCAGCGCGTGGGCCACGGCGTGCGGCGCTTCGGCCATGAGGTTGTGACCGCATTCGAGCATCACCGTGCGCTGGCGCGGCAACGCCGCGCGCAGGTCTTCGGCCTGCGCGGGCGGCGTCATGCGGTCGTGCTCGCCGAGCAAAAACAATGTCGGCCCGCCCCACGAGCGCGCCGCCGCCTCGCCCGCCGAATAGCGGTCGCAGGCGGCGAGATCAGAGGCCAGCAGACTGCCCTCGGCCCAATGGGCCTGTTGCCGCAGCAACAGCTCACGGTAGGCCTGCGGCGACTGAAAACCCGGCGCGGGGGTGAGCGGCTCAGCCTGGGCGTAAGACCACTTCACCACATTGTCGATGGCCTCTTGCGGCGCCTCCTCGGCCTGCACCAGCAACTTGCGCGACACCCGCATGGGCCAGGAGATGCCCAGTAGAGCCAGCCCTCTGAGCTGACCGGGGCGCTGGCCTGCGGCATGCAGCGCGACCAGCGAACCCATGCTGTGACCGGCCAGCACCACCGGGCCGATCTGACGGGCGTCGAGCTGCGACCAGACCCAGTCGGCCATGCTCTCGATGCGGGCCAGCGGCGGCGCGGGCGTGGCGCCGTGCGCGGGAAACTCCAGCGCCAGGCAATGCCAGCCCCGCGCCGTCAACCAGTCGGTCTGCGCCACCCACACGCTGGCGTCGCCGCCCGCGCCGTGCAGCAAAACGAGGGGAATGGAGGAAGGATGATGGGCGGACATGGCGTTTGGTTCAAAAATGGGCTGTCAAGGAAATGCCGGGCCGCCCCAAGTTTCCTTGACCCCCATGGGGGGCGGGTCGGCGAGCCGACCCTGGGAGTCTGTCGGGCTTGGGGCGTGGATGGCGAAAAATGGCGATGTGGAAGCCATGTGACGGCGGATTTGCCGCCCCATAGCCGTCGCTATGGGGCAAAAAGCCGCTGGCACAGGGCACCGCAGCGCCATTTTGCAGCCCCCGATCCTCAAGTCCGACAGACTCCTAGGGGCGCCCAGCAAGCGCAAGACCTGCGGGAATGACCTCTGGTCTGTACGCAATGGACTGACTATATTTCACTTACTGAAAAAAACAGAGGAGAACGCCATGAAAGTCAGCGACATTCTGCGGGTGAAAGGTCATGTGCTGTTTACCGTGCCGCCCGAAGCCCGCCTGCTGCAGGCGGTGCAGACCATGGCCCAGCATGACATCGGCTCGCTGGTGGTCATGGCTCACGGCAAGCTCGTCGGCCTGCTCACTTTTTCGGAAGTGATGGCCGCGGTCGCCGAGGGTGAAGGCGTGCTGGGCGATCACATCGTGGCCGAACGCATGGACACGCATTACGAAGTCTGTGGCCCCGAAACCACGCTGGACACCCTGCGCCGCACCATGCTGGAGGCCGGCGTGCGCTACATCCCGGTGATGCAGGACGATGCGCTGCTGGGCGTCATCTCGTTTCACGACGTGGCCCAAGCCATCGTGCGCGAGCAAGACTTCGAGAACCAGATGCTCAAGGCCTACATCCGCGACTGGCCGGAAGACGAAGGCCAGCCCGAAACGGCCGGGGCGCCCGTGCCCGCCTCGGCTCCGGCGCGAAGCTGAACCTGAGCCGGGGGGCAGGTAGCATTCGGGGGCGGCGCCAACTCGCGCCGCGCTGAATCCTCCCTCATGCCCACCCTGCTCTATCTCCACGGCTTTCGTTCGTCGCCGCAATCCGCCAAGGCGCGCGTCACAGCGCAGCGCTTTGAGCAAATCAATCAGCAGCGCACCCGCCAAGGTCAGCCGCCGCTGCGCTGGCTCTGCCCGCAACTTCCGCCCTCGCCGCGCGCGGCGATGACGCTGTGCCACGACTTGTTGGGCAACATACGCGGCGACGATCTCTGCCTCATCGGCAGTTCGCTCGGCGGGTTTTACGCCACGTACCTGGCGCACACCCTGCAGGCCCGCGCGGCGCTGCTCAACCCCGCGGTCGATCCGGCGCGAGATCTGCGCGGGCAGATCGGCCACCTCACCACCTGGCACGACCCGGCGCTGCAATTCAACTTCACCGCGCAGCATGTGGATGAGCTCCACGCGCTGGAAGTCGGCGATCTGCGCGCCCCCGTCCCCGATCCGCAACGTTACTTGGTCATCATTGCGCAGGGCGACGAGGTGCTGGACTGGCGCGAAATGGCCGCACGCTATCGCGGCGCGAAGTGCAGCGTGCTGCTCGGCGGCGATCATGCGCTGTCGGATTACGCGCAGCGGCATCTCGACCCGGTTCTGCGGTGGTGCCTCAACCCCGCTTCAAACGACTTTTAAAGGACTCTCCTCATGCGACTTCAAGACCATATCGCCCTCATCACCGGCGCGGCCCAAGGCATCGGCCTGGCCACGGCGCGCAAATTCGCCGCCGAAGGCGCCAGCCTGGTGCTATGCGACCGCAACCCGGCCACCCTCGACCCCGTTGCAGACGAGTTGCGCCGCGGCGGTGCGCAAGTGCTGGCGCAGGCGCTCGACGTGTCCGACCGCGCCGCGTTTACCACGCTGGTCGACGCCGCCATCGCCCAGTTCGGGAAAATCGACACCCTGGTGAACAACGCGGGCATCACCCGCGATGCGCGGCTGGTGAAAATGACCGACGAGCAGTTCGACGCCGTGATCGACGTGAACCTGCGCGCGGTGTTCCGCTGCACCCAGATCGTCGCGCCGCACATGATCGAGCGCGGCCGCGGCGCCATTCTCAGCGCGTCCAGCGTGGTCGGGCTGTACGGCAACTTCGGCCAGACCAATTACGCCGCGACCAAGGCCGGCATCATAGCCATGACCAAGACCTGGGCGCGCGAACTCGGCCCCAAGGGCGTGCGGGTGAATGCGGTGGCGCCCGGCTTCATCCAGACGCCCATGCTCGCCACCATTCCCGACAAGGTGATGGAACAAATGGCCGAGCGCGTGCCGCTACGCCGCCTGGGAAAGGCGGAAGAAATCGCCAACGTCTACGCCTTTCTCGCCAGTAGTGAAGCCTCCTACATCAGTGGCGCGGTCATCGAGGTTGACGGCGGTATGACCCTATGAGAGGTGAGCCCCCACGCTCACTGCGTTCGCTGCCCCCCCGAGGAGGCGGCGCAGCCCTTCGGGCGGCCGGACGGGCTGCGCGCTTTAGTTCGTTTGACGGAGACTCCGATTGAGTAATGTGCTGTTCGAAGATGGTGGCAAGTTTCACGCCGGTCGCATCATGAGCGAGGCCGAGGCCAGTCTGCAGGTCGAGCTCGATTCGGGCAAGCGGCAGAAAATCAAGGCGGCGCAGGCGCTGGTGCGCTTCGACAAACCGGCGCCTGCCGAACTCATGGACTGGGCGCAGGCGCAGCAAGAAGACATCGACCTCGATCTGCTGTGGGAATTCGCCCCGGAGGACGAATTCCATTTCGATCAGGTCGCGGCCGACTACTACGGCGGCACGCCGGACGCCGGACAGCGCGCGGCCATATTGCTGCGGCTGTTCGGCGCGCCGCATTACTTCCAGCGGCGCGGGCGCGGCGGCCAGTTCCGCAAGGCGCCCACGCAGCAGGTGCAGGCCGCGCTCGCGGCTATCGCCCGCAAGGAAGAACAGCTCCGCCAGATCGACGCCTTCGCCGCCGAACTGGCCGCGGGCCGCTGCCCGCCGGAAATTACCGACAAGCTCTATCAAATCCTGTTCAAGCCCGACAAAAACAGCCCGGAGTTCAAGGCCGTGGCGCTGGCGGTCAAGCAGACCGGGCATGGCGCGCTCACCCTGTTGCGCGACGCCGGGGCCATCGCCTCGCCGTGGGCGTTTCACATGCAGCGCTTTTTGCTGGAACGCTTTCCCAAGGGCACGGCCTTTCCGGCGCTGCCGATGCCGTCGTTCAACGAAGCGCTGCCGCTGGCTGCGGCTGCGGCGTTCAGCATCGACGACTCGGCCACCACCGAGATCGACGATGCGTTTTCGCTGCAATGGCTGGACGATGGCCGGGTGCGACTGGGCATTCACATCGCCGCCCCGGCGCTGGCGCTGACGCGCGATTCCGACTGGGAGCAGTTCGCGCGCAACCGCCTGTCCACCGTGTATATGCCGGGCGACAAGATCACCATGCTGCCCGACGCCCTGGTGCAGACCTTCACCCTGCAGGCCGGCTGCGACTGCCCCGCGCTGTCGCTGTACTGCACCGTCGGCAGTGACCTCCAGGCTTCCGAATTCGAAACCCGCGTGGAGCAGGTGCGCATGGCCAGCAATCTGCGCCACGACCAGCTCGACGCCCTGGTCACCGAGGAAGCCCTGACGGCCGACCCGGCCACGCAAAGCTACCCCCACGCCAAAGAGCTGGCGTGGCTGTGGACATTCGCGCAGCAACTCAAGCGCGGCCGAGAACAGGTGCGCGGCAAACCCGAGCGCGCAGGAGGCGTGGACTACACCTTCCGCATCGACGGTCTGGAGCGCGGCGCCGAAGCCGCCACGGTTCGCATCGAGCCGCGCCGACGCGGCGCGCCGCTGGACACCATCGTTTCTGAGCTGATGATTCTGGCCAACGCCACCTGGGGCGGCTGGCTCGCCGAGCTGGGCATGCCCGGCATCTACCGCAGCCAGAGCGGTTTCGGCGCCAATCTGCGCACCCGCATGGGCCTCAAACCCGCGCCGCACCAGGGCTTGGGCGTGGCGCAATACGCGTGGTGCACCTCCCCGCTGCGGCGCTATGTCGATCTGCTCAACCAGGGCCAGCTCATCGCTTGCGCCCGCTTCGGCAAGACCGCGCTGCTGCAGGCGCCGTTCAAGCCGCGCGACCCGCTGCTGTACGCCATCGTCGAGTCGTTCGAAGACACCTACAAGGCCTACGCCACCCACCAGTCGGCGCTGGAACGCTACTGGACGCTGCGCTATCTGGCGCAGCAAGGGCTCGACACGTTTGAGGCCAGCGTGCTGCGCGAAGGCGCGGTGCGCGTGGACGGCCTGCCGCTGGTGTTCACCGCCGTGGGCGCACAAGACCTGCCGCGCAACACGCGGGTGCAGGTGCAGATCACCGGCACCGACCTCATCACCCTGGAGGTCTTTGGCCGCGTGCTCAGCCAGCTCGACGCCCCGCAGCAAGCCGCGGCCACGGACACCGAAGCCAGCGCTGAAGTCAGCGAGGAGGACGACGAAGAGGGCGACGAAGCCGTCGCCCTGGCCGCGCCCATCAGCGTGGCGGTCGATACCGATGAGCCCGACGCCGAATCGGCCGCCCCCGCCGCGCAGCAGGCTTCGTAAAATCGCCGCTGCTTGGTCTGCCCTGCCCCCTCCGTGCCCCCCCTCCGCCTGCGCTCCCTCACCCCGTTGCACTGGGCTCTGATCGCCTCGGTCGGGGTGCATCTCGCGCTGCTGAGCCTGCGCTTTGCGGCGCCCGAGACCTTCAACCGCATGTTCGACAACGCGCCGCTCGACGTGGTGCTGGTGAACCAGCGCACCGACGACGCCCCGGCCAAACCGCAGGCCATCGCCCAGGCCAACCTCGACGGCGGCGGCGACGCCAACAAGGGCCTGGCCACCACGCCGCTGCCGTTCACCGCCGATGTCTCGCACGGCGACGCGGCGGTCAATCAGCAGCGCAGCCTCTCGGCGCTGGAGCAAAAGCAGCAACAGTTGCTCACCCAGGTGCGGCAGCAGATCGTGCAACTGGCGCAGACCGTGCGTCAGGAAAACGATCCGGCGAAACAACAGGCGCTGGAGCAGAAACGGCGGCAGTTGCTCGATATGCTGGGCGCCATCGAGCGCCAGATTCAGCAGCAGAACGCCAAGCCGCGCCGCCGCTTCATCGGCCCGTCCACCCGTGAAGCCGCCTACGCGCTGTATTACGACAAGCTGCGCACCAAGATCGAAACCCTGGGCACGCGCGAGTTTCCGCAAAGCGGGGGCAACAAGCTGTATGGCAGCCTCATCATGTCCATCACCGTCGACGCCAGTGGCCGGGTGGTTTCCACCGAAATCGTCCAAAGCTCGGGCAACCCCACGCTCGACCGACAGGCGCGCGCCATTGTCGAGGCCGCGCAGCCCTATGGCCGGTTCACCGAGGGCATGCTCAGGCAGGCCGATCAAATCGTGGTGATCTCGCGTTTCCGCTTCACCCGCACGCAGGGCCTGGAAACCGCGGTGCAGGCCCCGCAAAACCCGGCGCAAGCCACACCCTGACGGCAGACGCTTCCATGACTTCGCCCCCGCCCCCACTCTACGCCGTGTTCGGCAATCCCATCGCGCACAGCCGCTCGCCGCGCATTCACGCCTTGTTCGCCGAGCAAACCGGCGTGGCGCTGCGCTATGAGGCGCGGCTCGCCCCGGTGGATGGCTTCGAAGCCGCGCTCGACGCCTTCTATGCCGAAGGCGGCCGGGGCGCCAACATCACGGTGCCGTTCAAATTCGACGCCTGGCGCCTGTGCGTCCGCCGCAGCCCGGCGGCGCAACTGGCGCAGGCGGTCAACACCCTCGGCTGGGACGAAGGCGGCCTGTGGGGCGACAACACCGATGGCATCGGCCTGGTGCGCGATCTGGCCCGCGTGCTGGCCGCCGATACCCACCGCCCGCTGCAGGGGCAGCGCGTGCTGCTGCTCGGCGCTGGCGGTGCGGCCAGCGGCGTACTCGGGCCGCTGATCGCTGCAGGCGCGCGCGCCATCGCCCTGTGGAACCGCAGTGCCGACAAGGCCCAAGCCCTGGCCGCACGCCACAGCGCCCTGGCCGCGCAGCACGGCGCCGATCTGCAAGTGGTGCTCGAGCCGCCAACACACTGGGCCGATGGCGTCATCAACGCCACCGCCGCCAGTCTCGACGGCCGCGCGCTCGATCTGCCGGACGGCGTGCTGCGCCCCGCGCAGTGGGCCTACGACATGATGTACGGCGCGCACGACACCCCCTTTGTCGCACAGGCCCGCGCCGCGGGCGCCAGCGCCTGGGACGGGCTGGGCATGCTGGTGGAACAAGCCGCGCAGAGCTACACCCTGTGGCACGGCGAAGCGCCGACCACCGCCCCGGTGCTGGCCACGCTGCGCGCCGAACTCGCCGCCGCCCGCCAACACTCAGCATGAAACGAGACAGACCCGCGCCGCTGTGGCGCCGCCTGCTGTGGCTGTTCGTGCTTTCCGGCCTGGTGCTGCAAGGCTATTTCGCCCTGCGCATCGCGCTGTGGACAGTCATTCCGCCGTCCAGTACCACCTTCATGCGCGCGGCCGAACTGCGCATCCTCAAAAGCGGCGACACCGTGCCCTGGAAGCACGACTGGGCGCCTTACGACGCCATCAGCCCTTACCTCAAACGCGCCGTGGTCGCCTCGGAAGATGCAACCTTTCTCACCAACGACGGCGTGGACTGGGACGCCATTAGAAACGCCTGGGATCGCAACCACAGTCGCCGCTTCGAGCGCAGCGGAAGAGTCGTCGGCGGCTCCACCATCACCCAGCAGCTCGCCAAAAACCTGTTTCTCTCGCCCGAGCGCGACTATCTGCGCAAAGGCCAGGAGCTGATCATCACCTTCATGCTCGAAGGCATTCTGGGCAAGCGCCGCATTCTGGAGATCTACCTCAACAGCGTGGAATGGGGCAACGGCATCTACGGCGCCGAAGCCGCCGCGCAAACCTACTTTCACACCAGCGCCGCCCGACTCAGCCCGGCGCAGGCCGCAAGGCTGGCCGTCATGCTGCCCGCCCCGCGCATTTATCAAAAGCGCCTGTACTCGCCGTACATGAACGGCCGCACCGCAGTGATTGCCGCGCGGCTGTGGGATGTTCAAGTGCCGCGCTAAGCGCCAATCAACCCTTACTCATGTCCGCAAACGCACCGTCGGCCGCCTGCAGCGTGGCCTCGATCACCGCATCATCGTGCGCCGCGGAGACGAAACCCGCTTCGTACATGCTCGGCGCCAGATACACGCCGCGGTCGAGCATGGCGTGGAAAAAGCGCTTGAAAATCTCAACATCGGCTTTGGCCATATCGGGATAGTTGCGCGGCAGCTCGGCGGCGAAATAAAAGCCGAACATGCCGCCTTCGCTGTCGGTGCGGAAAGTCACCCCGTGCCGTGCAGCGGCGGCGTCCAGGCCGCGCATGAGTTTTTGGGTCGCCGCGCTCAGGCGCTCGTAAAACCCCGGCTGCTGGATCAGGCGCAGTTGTGCCATGCCGGCAGCCACCGCCACCGGATTGCCCGACAGCGTGCCCGCCTGGTACACCGCGCCCAGCGGCGAGAGCTTGTGCATCACATCGGCGCGGCCGCCGAAGGCCGCCAGCGGCATGCCGCCGCCAATCACCTTGCCCATCACCACCAGATCGGGGCGAATGCCGTACACCTGTTGCGCGCCGCCCAGCGCCACACGAAAACCGGTCATCACCTCGTCCCACACCAGTAACGCGCCATGCTCGGTGCAGAGCTCGCGCAGGCGCTGATGCCAGGCCGGTGTGCCCCGGATGAAATTCATATTGCCCGCGATGGGTTCCACCATCACGCAGGCGATTTCGTGTCCCTGCCGGGCAAACAATTCCTCGATCTGGGCGATGTTGTTGAACTCCAGCACCAGCGTGTGCTTGGCCAGATCGGCAGGCACCCCGGCGGAGCTGGGATTGCCGAAGGTCAGCAAACCCGAACCGGCCTTGACCAGCAGACTGTCGGCATGGCCGTGGTAGCAGCCTTCGAACTTGACAATGGCGTCGCGCCCGGTGAAGCCGCGCGCCAGGCGGATGGCGCTCATGCCGGCTTCGGTGCCGCTGGACACCAGGCGCACCATTTCGACCGCAGGCATGAGCTTGCAAATGGCTTCGGCCATGTCGATTTCGTCGGCCGTGGGCGCGCCGAAACTCAGCGAGCGGGTGGCGGCCCGCTGCACCGCCTCGACGACCTCCGGATGAGCGTGCCCGGCGATCATCGGCCCCCAGGAGCCGATGTAGTCGATGTAGCGCGTGCCTTCGGCGTCGATCATGTAGGGGCCTTCGGCGCGGTCGATGAAGCGCGGCACGCCGCCGACCTGGCGAAATGCGCGCACCGGCGAGTTGACCCCGCCGGGAATGGTGCGCTGGGCGCGATCGAACAGTTGCTGATTCGTGATGGACATGAGGCTCTTTCCTTGAACGAACATCGCCCCGACTAGCAGGGCGATGAGAAAAAAACGGGATAGGGGTTGTTTGACTGGCGCCCGGGCCGCGGAATGCCAAACGTGCCCGAGGCCCCCGAGGTCACTGCAAGGTCGGCGTGCCCGGCTCGCTCGGCGTATCGTCTTCCTCCTCGGTGGGCTGCGCCCAGAAGAAGCGGTCGGGCACCACCTGACCCATGCCGGGGCGGTAGCCGAAATCGAGGCAATGATCGAGGTATTCGATGGCCTCATGCACCGCCTGGTCGAGCTTTGCGCCATTGGCGAGTATCGCGGTGAGCACCGCCGACAAGGTATCGCCCGCGCCGGTGAACCCGGCCTCGAACAGCTCGAAACTCTCGCGCAGCAACACCCGCCGCGGGCTCATCAGCACGTTCTCCACCCTGCCCTCGCTGGCCACGATACCGGTCACCAGCAGATATTGCACCCCGAGTTGCTGCGACTTTTGCATCAGCGCATCGAGCGTGGGCGGCGCTTCGCCGTCCCACTCCGGCAGCAACAACTGGGTGAGCGCGCTCTGGTTGCCGGTGAGCACGCGGGTTTGCGGCAGGATGAGGTCTTGCATCGCCTTGATGTAATCGTCGGTCTGCGACTCGTCGAGCACGTGGAAATTGCTGGCATAGGTGACCAGCGGCACCTGGCTGTAGTCAGCCAGCAGTTCGGCCACGGCATTGACCACGTCGACGCTGCCGAGAAAGCCGACCTTCCAGGCCGAGATCTCGACGTCTTCGAGCACGGCCCGCGCCTGTTCCACTACGGCGTCGGCCTCGATCTCGATGGTGTCGAAAATCTCTGCGGTATCGCGTACCCAGAGCGCGGTCGTGACCGGCAGAGGATGGCAGCCCACGGCCGAGCACGACGCCAGATCGGCCGCGAGCCCCGCGCTGCCGCTGGGGTCAGCCGCGTTGAAGAACATCACGGCGGGGGGGGATTCTGTGGATTCGGTCATCATGCTGGCATGGTAGTGCGACTGCAGGTCGGCGCAAGCCTGGCCCCGCACCGGCCGGGACTGTCCGGATTTTTGTGTTCGAGGCGCTGGGAGACTTTTCCACGGCGTCGGTCGGCGCTTGCGACGAACCGAGCGACGCGGTGGGAAAGT